>NZ_JAAGPQ010000067.1:0-47994 GCF_017104985.1 Paraburkholderia sp. Ac-20342
CTGAACAGAAGGAGCTCTTCCAGACACTGAACCTGCCAACCCCGACCGCCGACGCCTTGTAGGGACAAAAACGCTACCCCTGATGTAGCGAAATCAAAGACTTACGCAAGAATCTGTCGAACTCGGGATGAAGGCAGCCATGCTGTGCTCGGCGAACGCGTGTTCGTCGAGTGAGAGCGTGATTTCCAGCCCCGATACGATTGACGAATTCGGCTTGCCGGGAAACATCTGCTGCAACCTTCTCCCGCGCACAAACGACACTGCATCAACGTGCTGCACCTGCGCGCCTGGCGGCATGCATTGACGCAGGATTCGCGTGAGTTCGGCCCATCCCTCGGCGCCCAGTTGGGTCGGATTCGGCGTCGTCAGCGCAATGACGCGCATGCGCGCATCTTCCTCGTTCACCGGGCGGAACGTGTGCGTCGGCTTGCGCAGCAGTGTGACCCGGCTCGCCACCGAACCCTTTTCATTGCGCAGGTCCCCGGCCGGGTCGCCGATACTCAGGTGCGCGGGCAGATCGCGATTGGTGCACGTCACGTCGATCTGGATTTGCTCGGGGCATTGCTTGGCCGCTTTTCCGTCTTCCTGCAGCAGGATCAGTGACGTTTCGTGACCCGGATGGTTGCGGGCCTGATATTCATCGGTTCGCTTCAGCCAGTAATGTCCGGGGGGGCCTGGTTTCGCTATCGTGTGTGCGAGTGCGTTGTAAGGCGGAATCACTTTCCCGCCCACCGCATCGCGGACGTTGTTGATCGCGTAGATTTCGTGGGTCGAAGGCTTTTGCGGCACTGGCACGACCGGGTATTCGACGAGGAGTTCTTCGCGCCGGGCTGTCACATCTACCTGCTCGAACAGGTTGACGACAGGCGTACAGAACAGTCGGAAATGGTGTCGCGACAGACCGGCGAGGGCTTGCGCCGGGCGGCTGTCGGGATGCAGGCTGGCGGTGAGATGCAGGGTGAGGCGACGAGCATGGCGCGTCATGCCGGAGCGCAGCAGCGCGGCGGCGTTGATATCGACGAAGTCGAACTTCTGCGGGAAGGCGGTGTATTCGAGCAACGGGCGCACGAATGATTCGGCGGGGCCGTCGTCGGGTAGTAGCGCGTCTTCGGCCGCAAAACCTGCCGCCGTCAGCGGAATACGATCGAGCGGCGTCCAGTGTCCTGAGCCGTCAGCTTCGACGAATGCCTGCCGTGTGCGCAGCAGCAGTGTGTCGCTCAGTGCCGCGACAGTCTGAGGTTGTCCGGTCAGATGAATGCGGACGACGCCCGGCATGGCAGCGGCGAGTCCCATTCCCACGCTCGATGGTTCGAACGTAATGGACACAATCAGGGTGGTGTCGGGCGACAGGCTGGCGCGGTTTGGCGCAACCGTGCCAGGAGACACGCGCGCATCCGCAATGCGGAAAGGCGCAGCCGTTACGTCGTACGCCGTGCGAAAGCGCAGCCCGCCGTCGGGGCTCGTCAGTGGTGTCCCGCGCTTGATGACAACCGGCGCAGATGGCGGCTCGACAAACTCAAGACACGCAATAGAACTGGCGGGAAAGGGGCGCAGGTAATGCGGGTGCAGTATATCCAGCAGGGCTCCCGAAAACTGCGGTGCACCGTTTTCCAGTTCCAGGCGAGCGCGCGCGGCGAGCAACGCGAACGCGTGCATGAGCCGTTGCACGTACAAGTCTTCGGAGTCGCTACCAGAGATACTTAGCCGCGCGGCGGCCCGGGGGTACTTTCGGCCGAATCCGTCAAGCTGGTTGCCGAGCAGACCGAGTTCCTGTTCGTAATAGCTGCGTAGTTTTTCAAGCATATCGGGTGCGGCGTGGTCCACGCGGCTTTATTTACTCCGGCCGCCATGGTAGCCGAAGGTTGCCCGTTCAACGTTTGTCGGGCCTGCGCCGCCGCATTGATCGCTTCTGCTGCCATCGGGCCGCTGCCGAATTGCTCAAGCAACTCGGCGAGAATGACAGGCATCCAAATGAATGACCTCTTCCACCGGCAGCGAATTTCTTTCACTCATTTCAATTCAATTCGATTACGAATTTCGCTACTGCACCTACCCATCCGCCACACAAATACATTGAATAGGCCATAACAGACCGATCCTCAATTTGCATCCGCGCTGTCCGCCGCCGACTATACAGGGTCGAAGTCCGAAAGTTTCGCGCGTATCAGACTTCTGATCCTCTGTTGATAGTACGAATCTTTGCGAGCTCTTTCATTCTGAGCAAGATATAACCTTTTTGGGATGCAACTGTCGTTTTTTCTAGGCTGCTCGGCATGTTCGGGGTACGATTTACGCCGGTTGCAGCGTTTATGGGAATATTTTTCCGTAAAATGACACTTTTACTTTGTAATCGGTAAAGTTTTCGCGAGTTTGTAGTCGCGAGCACTTGCGCACCAGCACCTGTCAATCTGGACCATCGCGAAAAGCGGTTTTCGCGAGCCCCGGTCCAATCGGACATCAGAGATGTGCGTTCCCAGCACTTCAGGACAGCGCGCTTTCAAGGGTTGACGAGTTATTTCCTCAAGCCTTTTTGCACTGTCGGTCCGAATCTCAGCAAATACATTTCAGCCTTTTTATCGGGATTTTTCCCGACCTTGGACATTACTCCACATGGTAAAACGACGTCAATTTATCGGCGGCCTGACGGCACTCAGTGCAAGCTATCTTTTGAGCGCATGTGGCGGTGGCGGCGCATCCGGAGACGGTAGCGGCAAGACTTCGGATGCCTCGGCTTCTCCTGGCTCATCGGGTTCTGCCAACTCTCCCGGCACCGCGGCTAATCCGGCGACACGCGCGAACGCGGACGCCGCGAGCAGCATCTCCATTCCGCCCGCCACGTCGATCACGGACAACACCGGCGCCGTCTGGACGCTGTCGCAGGGATCGGTCTATCGCAACGGCGAGAAAGCTCAGGACACCTATAACGTCACGCTCGTCCTGTGGTATGGCAGCAGTATCTATCACGAGGGAACCGGTGGTCAGTTCTACCAATGGACTGGCTCGAACTGGGTGGCCTGCAACGATCCGCGCCTTGGCGGCACCTCGGCCGACGGCACCACGCTGCCCGCGTCGCCGTACATCATCGACAAGGCGGGCGCCATCTGGACGCTCGTCAACGGCTCCATCTACCGGAACGGCTCGCCGGTCGGCAACACGTACAACGTGTCGCTCGTCCTGTGGTACGGCGGCAAGGTTTGGCATTGCGGAACCGGCGGCCAGTACTACGTCAATGCGGACGTCGCCGCCCAATGGCTGGCTTGCAGCGATCCGCGCCTCGCGGTCACGCAGTCCCCCGGCATGTTCTATGGCATGAACGGTCACCCCGACTACGCCTACACGCCGCAACAACTGGTGTCGATTCTGAAGGGCATGGGCTGCACCAGCTATCGCGTCGGCTGCAGCAGCGATCCGACCCAGTTGAATGCGGTGGTCAGTCTCGCGCAGGCTTTTCAGTCGGCCGGCATCACGTTGCTCGTGATGATCAATCAGGGGGTGTACGACGCCAACAACAATCTGCTGAATGGCGAGTCGGCGGCTTATAGCCAGGGCTACACGGTGGCCCGGACGATCGCCAGCGCACTGAAGCCGTATGGCGTGACCCTCTACGAATGCGGCAACGAGCTGACGAGACAGAACGCGACCGTGGTCAGCTTCACCTATGCCGGGACGAAAGCATCCGACTTCAACAACGCGAACTGGCCGGTGATGCGCGGCGTGATGCGCGGCATGATCGACGGCGTGAAGTCGGTGCAGCCGTCCGCGCAATGCGCCATCAACTTTTGCGTGGCCGATGTCGGCGCCGCGGATGCGTTGTGGGACGGCATGCAGCCCGATGGCAGCGGCGGCTATCCGACCGTGCGCTGGGACATCACCACGTGGCACAACTACGAGGTGTATGGCGATGCGTTTTCCATCGGCACGGACGGCGCGGGTCCGGGCTTCGATCTGCCGATCTACTGCAAGGCCCGCTATGGCGTGCCGTTCATCATCAGCGAATGGAACACGGGGCCGGAGCAAACCGAGACTTATCGTGCGAACTACATTACGACGCAGCTCGGCGAGTTCTATCAGAACCGCAAGACGCACAATATCCAGGCCGTGATGTACTACGTGCTCGATAGCGGCGACGAGACGTACGGCATCATGCTCAACGGTTCTCCGCTGAATCCGGCCTACAGTGCGTTTACGAGCTTCACGGCGAATCATCCGGACAACTGATCGGCGCGTGCAGGTGCAGGCAGTGTGCTCCATTCGCAGCCGATGCTGCCCGATGTCAAGGGCAGGGCGGCTGCGTCTGGGGTGAGTGCCGGCTTGCCTGGCCGCGATCGGCAAATAGCCGATGCCACTCTTCAGCATTTTCGATCGCTTGATCGATATTCCCCGTTTCTCCTTGTTGAAACCGACCATTAAACTACCTGTCGTCGATTCACGACGATTCAGGTATCGCTAGTGGACAGTGTCAATCTCGAAGTATTGAAATCGAGCGCGCGATGGCTCGAACAGGGGCATCGCGCGTTGCTCGTGACGGTGGTCAGGACGTGGGGGTCGTCACCGCGGCCCGAGGGGGCGATGCTCGTGGTGCGCGACGACGGCACCGTGGTGGGCTCCGTGTCCGGCGGCTGCATCGAGGACGATCTGATCGATCGCGTGCGCCGGCGCGGTATTGAGAAGACGAAGCCCGAGGTCGTCAAATATGGCATCACGGCCGACGAAGCGCATCGTTTCGGCCTGCCGTGCGGCGGGACGATTCAACTGGTGCTCGAACCGCTGACGGAGGCGAGCGGTATCGCCGAGCTGTGCTATGCCGTCGAGTCGGGGTGTCTCGTGGCGCGCACGCTCGACATGGCAACGGGCGCCGCGCGTCTCGGCCCCGCGAGGATGACCGACGGCGTGGACTGCAACGACCAGCGTCTCGTGACGATACACGGACCGCGCTACCGGATGCTCGTGATCGGCGCGGGGCAACTGTCGCGCTACCTGTGCAACATCGCGGTCGGCCTCGATTATCAGGTGACGGTGTGCGATCCGCGCGAAGAGTACACGGAAGCATGGAATCTGCCCGGCACCACGCTGATCCGTTCGATGCCCGACGATGCCGTGCTCGACATGAAGCTCGACGAACGTTGTGCGGTGATCGCGCTCACGCATGATCCGAAGCTCGACGATCTCGCGCTGATGGAAGCGTTGAAAACGCGTGCTTTCTACGTCGGCGCATTGGGCTCGCGACGCAACAACGCGGCACGGCGCGAAAGACTCGGGGAGTTCGATCTCGACGCGACGGAACTGGCGCGGCTGCGCGGGCCGGTTGGGATTTATATCGGCAGCAGGACACCACCCGAGATCGCCGTATCGATTCTGGCGGAAGTGACGGCGGTGAAGAACGGCGTCGCCATGCCGCCCTCGTCGCAGGTCGCGGTGGCGAAAGCGACGCGGGGCATGGCATCGCCTGCCGAAACGGGGCCCGCGTGTTTCGCATAGGGATGCGAAGCGTCTGGGTCATGCGCGGCTCGCCTGACGCGAGCCGCATTGTCCGGAGTTCCGAGCCGGAACGCCAGGCTGGAGAACTGGGTCGGAGAACCGGGTCGGCGCTCCGCGTCAATGAACCGGATCGGTGAACTGGGCTAGCGGACTCAACTGGGCCGCCGCCGCGAACATCTGCGTGAATTGATCGAGAGCGGGGAGCGTATCGCGGCCGCTGCGCGTGATCCGATAGAACGAAAATTCCACTTCCGGCCGGATCGCGTCGATACGCACCTGATAGTGACGGCAGATATGTTCGCAGAACGAAGGCATGATCGCCACGCCGAGTCCTTCGTGCGCCATGGCGATAGCGGTCTGCAAATGGCCGACGACCGTGCGCCGTCCTGTCGTCACGTCCTCCTTCGACAGCGATGCTTCGATCAGCCGTTGCAGCGGGTTGTCCTTCGGCAGCGTGATGAGCGGCAACCCTTCGAGCGCGCGCCACGGCACGCCATCGCGCGGCACGTTGCCGATGCCGTTCGCACCATGAAGCGCCGACGACACGACGACGAGCCGGGTCGGAAAAATCGGCACGCGATCGATGCCGGACAGTTGCGAGAAGAAGATCCCGAACGCTGCGTCGAGATCGCCTTCCTCGACCATCTTCAGCAACTCGCTGGGCGGCCGGTCGACGAGTTCGATCTGCGCGTGCGGCTCGATCTCGGCGAAACGCGCCAGCACTTGCGGCATCAGGCTCGCGCCGATCATCGGCGTGCAGCCGAGCAGCAGCGATGCCTTCTTTTGCCGGCCCAGCTCGTTGAGTTCGACCACGGACTTCTCGAGCGTCTCGACGATTTTCATCGCCGTCGGATAGAACAGCCGGCCCGCTTCCGTCAATGCGACAGTGCGCGTGGTGCGCTCGAACAACCGGCAATTGAGCTGCGTTTCGAGCTCGCGGATGATCGCGCTCAGCGCTGCCTGACTCAGGTGCATGCTTTGCGCGGTCTTCGTGAAGCTCGATGCGTTCGCCACGCCGAGAAAGACCTTGAGTTGTTTGAGGGAGAGATTCATCTGCGGCGATCCTTGAAGCAGGGCACGATAGGGCTGCCCGGATTTTATCGCCGCGCAGGGTTATCCGCGACCGGGACAACACCCGACTCGCGGCAGGCGTGTCCTGCGACGTGGCGCTCGGGCGTTGCGCAACCGCCGCCGCGTCGCGGTGCCGGGCGAGCCGGGTCATGAGCCGGGAGTCATGACCCGAGGGACATGACCCGAGGGACATGACCCGGCTCCCGCAGACTCACCCCCGCTCACGCAAACGCATATCGCCCTTCCTCGTCGCGGACGATCGCGCGCCTCGCGCCGGTATCTTCGAGCCAGCGCACAACTTCGCGGCCGTCACGGGTTCCCGTCGCCGACATCAGTTCGGTGAAGCGCTTGGGGCCGTGTTCCAGCGCGGCTTCGAGCGAATCGAAGCGCGTGCCTGTGAGCGCGGGCGGCGTCGGCACGCGATGTTCGAGATTGCGCTGTTCGCCCGGGCGCAGCAGCGGCAGCGTCAGATCGAAGCCGACTTTGGCCGTCACCGCGGCACCGGCCAGCGACGGATCGAGCGGCATCGCGCGCATGCCGCTGTGCATCACGAGATCGCGATCGGCCTGGAAGCGCGTGGCGAGCGCCCAATCCATCTGTTCGTCGGAAAAGATATCGATGTCGGGATCGACCACGAAGACGTGCTTGACGTTGGCGAGCGACGCGAACACGGCGGCGATCGCGTTGTGCGCTTCGCCGGGCACGCGCTGCTGCATCGCGACGCGCACGTTGAACATGCCGCCCGTGGCCGGGCTCGCATACACCGCCCGGATTTCGCGCACGGCCGTTTCGAGCGCGCGCCATACCGTCACTTCGGTGCGCAGCGCGGCCAGTTGCGCCGTATCGGTACGCGCCATCGTGCGCCCGCCGATCGTGCAGGTCTGGAACACGGCGTCCTTGCGATGCGTGATGGCCGTCAGATGAAAGACCGGGTTCGTCTTGATGCCGCCGTAGTAGCCGAGAAACTCGCCATACGGTCCTTCGGGTTCCGCGTGGCCGCGCTCGTCGAGATAGCCTTCGAGAATGAATTCCGCGTCGGCCGGCACGAGCAGATCGTTGGTCACGCATTTGACGACGCCGAGCGGCGCGCCGCGCAATGCCGCGACGAGTTCCAGTTCGTCGGCGGGAATGCGCATGGTCGCGCCGACGTGGTCGATCGGGTGTGTGCCGACCGCGAAGGCGATCGGCAGACGCTCGCCGCGCTTCGAATGGGCCATCGAGATCGCGCGCAGATCGGACGGCGCCACGAGGTCGATGCCCGCGGTACGGCGCCCGCGCAGCATCAGCCGGCGAATGCCGACATTGGTCCAGCCCGTGTCGGGATCGACGGCGAAATCGATCGACGCCGAAATATACGGCGCGCCGTCCAGATCGTGTTGCAGATGCACGGGCAGCGCCGTGAAATCGCAGTCGTCGCCGGTCAGCACGATCTGCTGCACGGGCGCCTGCGCGCGGCTTACCTCGACGAGCTTGCCTTTGGTGCGCAGACGGTCGCGCACGGTTTCGAGCAGCCGCCCGGGCGTCGTGTCGAATGCCTGGGCGAGGCGCGAGCGGCTCGCGGCCACGCTGCCCGCCAGCGAGACAGCGCCGCCCGACGGTTGCGCGAACCAGACCGCGCGCGGATTGCCTTCCATGATGCCGGCGACGTCGGCGAGATCGACCGGTTCGTCATGGCGTTCGAGTTCCGTCGCGTCGAGCGATTCGAGAAAACGCCGCAGCCGGAAGCGTTCGAGGTCGGGCAGCTCCGCGCCTTGCGCGGTTGAAGCGATGAGGGTCTTGGGTCTCAATGTCGTGTCCTTGTGCGCGAGAGGGCGCGTGGAGATCGGCAGCGCTCAGAAGCGTGCCGACAGCGCGGTGGCCGCCAGGTGGGCGGCAAAGCCGCTCGAACCCGCGTCGGACATGTCCGGCGCGAGCTGCAGGAACTGCTTGACGGCGCGCAGCGTGACCGCGCTGCAGCCGAGCAGCGTTTCGGTCAGCGCGGTGGCTTCGGCGTCGAGCGCGGCGGCCGCGACGACGCGGCTCACGAGCCCCGCCGTCAGCGCTTCCTGCGCGGAGAGCCGCGCGCGGCTCAACACCATATGCGCCACCGTCTTGACGGGCACGCGGCCGATCAGCGCCGACATCACGAGCGTCGGCGGAATGTCGCGTTCCATTTCGGGAATCTGGAAGACCGCGTCGTCGGCGGCGAGCGTGACGTCGCAGACCCCCGCGAGCGCGCAGCCCACGCCGATCGCCTCGCCGCGCACGACGGCCACGACCGGCACGCGCACGGCCTTCAGCGCGTCGTAGAGCGCGAGCGGCGGAGCCGCGACCACGCGGCGCAAGGTTTCCGCCGACGGCTTCGCGCCGGCGGGCGGCATCGGCGACTGGCGTCCCTTGCAGAAGTCCTTGCCGCTGCTGACGATGCGCACGAGCTTCGTCTCGTCGTCGAGCGTGGTGACGGCGGCGATAATCGCCTCGCTCATCGCCTGGTCGATCAGGTTGCCGTTCCCGGGCCTGTCGAGCACCACTTCGAGCAGCGCCCCTTCACGGCGAATAGCGATGGATTCAGTCGACATGAGCGCCTCCTTGTGCGCGATGAATGTATTCCCAGATGACCTTCGGCGTGGCCGGCATCGCGAGTTCGTCGCTGCCGTGTTCCTGGAGCGCGTCGGCCAGCGCGTTGAAGATCGTCGCCGTGGCCGGCGTGATGCCGCTTTCTCCGCCGCCTTTGACGCGCAGCGGATTGCCGTGGGTCGGGTCTTCCGTCAGCTCGACGTTGAGCGGCGGGATCACGCCGGCGCGCGGCATGCCGTAGTCCATGTACGAGCCGGTCAGCACCTGTCCCGTCTCGCGGTCCACGTAGAAGCCTTCGGACAGCGCCTGGCCGATGCCCTGCGCGAGACCGCCGTGCACCTGGCCCTCGACGATCAGCGGGTTGATCGGCTGGCCGACGTCGTCGACCGAGGTGTAGTTGACGAGTTGCACGATGCCGGTGTCGGGGTCCACCTCGAGTTCGCAGACGGCCGCGCCGGTCGGATGCGCGGGCACGCGCGTGTTGACCTCCGCGCAGGCGTACAGCTTTCTGAGCGACGGGTCGCCGGGCAGTCCGTGCTGCGCGACGTGCCGGGCGATGTCGGCGAGACTCGCCCGTTTGCCGCCGGATGGCGCCGTGAAGTGGGCGTCGGCGAAGGCAATGCCGGCGGCGTCCGCGTCGAGCAGCGTTGCGGCCACCTGCTTGCCGATGGCGATGATCTGCTGCGCGGTATCGACGAGCAGCATGCCGCCCAGCCGCATCGTGCGGTCGGAGTGGCTGCCGCCGCCGACGCTCACGAACGCGGTGTCGCCGGTGCGCAGCTTGACGGCTTCCATCGGTACGCCGAGATGATGCGCGATCACCTGCGCAAAGGTGGTCTCGTGGCCCTGGCCCGTCGATTGCGTGCCCGACACGATATCGACGCTGCCGTCCGTGCGCACGGTCAGCTCGATGCGCTCGCGCGGCGCGCCGACCGGCGACTCGATGTAGTTGGCAAGCCCGATGCCGCGCAGCCGTCCGTTCGCGCGCGACTGCGCGCGGCGTGCCTCGAAGCTGTCCCATTGCGCGAGCGTCAGGGCGCGCGCCATGTTGCGCGCGAAGTCGCCGCTGTCGTACGTGAGGCCCATCGGACTGCGATAGGGCAGCTTGTCGTGCGGCACGAGATTGCGGCGGCGGATTTCCGCGCGGTCGATGCGCAGTTCGGCGGCGGCGAGATCGAGCATGCGCTCGATCACGTGCGTCGCCTCGGGACGGCCTGCGCCGCGATACGGCGCCGTCGGCACCGTGTTGCTCAGCACCGCGCTCACGTGCACGGCGGCGACCGGCACGTCGTAGACGGTCGTCATGATGCGCGTGCCGTTCGACATCGGCACATAGGAGACCGTGTGCGCGCCGACGTTGCCGATCCATTCGTTGTCGATGGCGAGTATGCGGCCGTCTTTCGAAAAGCCGATCGTCGAGCGAATGATCGCATCGCGTCCCTGGTAATCGGCGAGGAAGGCTTCGCTGCGATCGCTGGTCCATTTGACCGGCCGCCCGATGCGGCGCGCGGCCCATAGCACGGCCAACTGCTCGACGTAGACGAACGAACGCGGCCCGAAGCCGCCGCCGGTATCGGGACACACCACGCGCAGGCGCGCGGTGGGCACCTTCAGCGCGGCGGCGAGGCACAGTTGCTGGCGCACGGCGCCCTGGCTGCCGGAGATCAGCGTGTAGGCATCCGTGGCCGCGTCGTAAGCGCCGATTGCGCTGCGCGGCTCCATCTGGCAATTGACGAGCCGGCTGTGATGGAACTCGCGCTGTACCACGTGATCGGCCCGCGCGATGATCTCGCGGGCCGCGTTGCGCTCGCCGATCTGCGTCTGGAAGCAGAGGTTGCCGGGGGCCCCGTCCCACAGTTGCGGCGCCTCGGGCCGCAGCGCGTCGTGGCCGTTGATGACGGCGTCGAGCGGGTCGTAATCGACCTCGATCAGCTCCGATGCGTTGCGCGCCTGCTGCGGCGTTTGCGCGATCACCATGGCGATCGCCTCGCCGACGTAGCGCACGCGATCGACTGGCAGCGGCAGATGAAGCTGGTTGAAGATGGAGCCCGTCAGCGAGGTGAGGAAGGCCTTCTTCGTCGCGTCGACCGCATCGACGGGATTCGGTACATGGTCGATGCCCTGGAAGCCGTCGTCGAGATACTGCTGGCCGACCAGCACCGCGATCACGCCGGGCGCTTCGCTCGCCGCGCTGGTGTCGATCGAACGCAGCACCGCGTGCGCGTGCGGCGAGCGCAGAAACGCCGCGTGCAGCTGTCCGTCGACGTGGATATCGTCGGTGTACTGCCCGTTGCCGGTGACGAAGCGCTGGTCTTCGACGCGAGGTATCGGTTTGCCGATCATGACGGGTGTGCCTCCGTGCGCGCGAACGGCGCATCGGGGTACATCTCGCGCGCCGCGTGACGAACCGCCTCGATGATGTTCACGTAACCGGTGCAACGGCAGATATTGCCTTCCAGCGCGTGGCTGATGCTCGCCTGGTCGAGCGCCGGTTCCTCGCGCAGATAGAACGCGCTCGCCATGATCATGCCCGGCGTGCAGAAGCCGCATTGCAGGCCGTGGCATTGAACGAAGGCATTCTGCACCGGGTGCAGCTTGCCGCCGCACTGCGCATTGAGACCTTCCACCGTAACGACCTGCCCGCCGCTCGCCTGTGCGGCGAGCACGGTGCAGGACTTGACCGCATGACCGTCGAGATGGACCGTGCACGCGCCGCACTGGCTCGTATCGCAACCGACGTGCGTGCCGGTCAGGCGCAAGTGCTCGCGCAGGAATTCGACCAGCAGCGTGTTGTCGGGCACCTCGTGCCGGACGTCCGCGCCGTTGACCTGCAATTGGACTTCAACCATGGTTCACCTGTGTTTCCTGTGCTTGAGGAGCGCTCATTGGCCGGCGTTCTGGCTGGCCGCGCTCATCGTCGCGTTGAAACGCTTGAAGAATTCGGCGGCGAGCTTGTTTGCCACCGAGGTGACGAGGCGCGAGCCGATCTGGGCCAGCTTGCCGCCGACCTGCGCTTCGGCCACGTAGGTCAGAAGCGTGCCGTCTTCTGCATCGGCGAGCGTCACGGTGGCGGTCATCTTGCCGAAGCCCGCGATGCCGCCTTCGCCCTGGCCGACGATCCGGTAGCCGTTCGGCGCGTCGCGCTCCGACAGTTCGAGTGTGCCCTTGAAGCGCGCCTTCACGGGCCCGACCGATGCCACCACGACCGCCTTGTACTGGTCTTCGCTATCGGCCTCGAACGACTCGCATCCAGGCACGCATTCCTGCAACACGGCTGCGTCGTTGAGTCCTTGCCATACCTGTTCGCGCGATGCCGCGATGGTTTGCGATCCGGTGAATTCCATCCTTGTCTCCTCGATGAGCGCGCGCCGTTACGACGCGAGCAGCGCCTGCAATGCGCGGCGGGTATAAGTTTCGATCAGATGCGCGCGATACGACGCGGACGCGTTGTCGTCGTCGGGCAGCGTGTCGCGCTCGACAGACAGCGGTTCGAGCGCCGCGGGCGCCAGGTTCTGCTGCAACGCGGTCTCGGCGTCGAACCAGCGGAACACCGAGGCGCCCGCGCCGGTCACGGCGACGCGGACCGCGTCGTCGTACTGCGCGATGAACACGCCGGCCACCGCGTAGCCGGACGCCGGATGCCGGTACTTCGCATAGGCGGCCCGGCGTGGAATCGCCAGCTCGATCGCGACGATCAGTTCGTCGGCGGCGAGCGCGGTCTCGAACGTGTCGATGAAAAACGCGTCGGCGGGAATGCGCCGCTGCGACGAGGTGACGACGTGCGCGTTCAGACCGAGCACGGCGGCGGGGTAGTCGGCGGCGGGATCGTTGTTGGCGACCGAGCCGCCCATCGTGCCGCGGTTGCGCACCTGCGGATCGGCGATCAGGCTCGCCAGATGAGCGAGCGCCGGAATCGCCTCGCGCACGATGTTCGAACCCGCCACTTCGGCATGCTTGGTCAGCGCGCCGATGCGCAGGACGTCGCCGCGCACCTCGATGCCGCGCAGCGCGTCGATCCGCGTGAGATCGATCAGATGCGACGGTGCCGCGAGGCGCTGCTTGAGCGTGGGAATCAGGGTCATGCCGCCCGATAGCGGCCGCGCTTCGTCATGCTCGCGCAGCCAGCCGACCGCCTCGGCCAGCGAGGTCGCGCGCAGATAGGTGGTGTCGTACATAGTGTCTCCTGCGGCATGCCCGTCGTTCGTTGGTCCGTCAGTTCGTCGCTGCGTCCGTACGGGCATGCCTGACTGCCGCATGGGCGGTCCGTTGGTTCGTTGGTTCGTTCGTTAGGGCTCGGCGAGCCAGTTCTCCAGTGCGGTGGCGAGTGCCACCGGCACTTCGTACATCGCATAGTGTCCCGCATTGGGCAAGCTTTCCAACGTGGCGTTGGGATACCACTTCAGCCACGTGCGCGTCATCAGGTCCACGGTGATGGCCGGATCGTGTTCGCCGACGAACAGCTTCACGGGCGTCGGGTTGCCCTCGATCTGCGCGGCGAAGTCGCCGGTGGCCCAGTGCGGCAGATAGGCGGCGAACGCTTCGCGCCGCGACTCGCGTTGCGATTGCTGGGCGAGATTGGCGCTCCAGCGCGCCGCGTGCCGGCTGCCCGTCGAAAAGTGGATGATGCCCGCGCGCTTCGCGATGTCGTCGACGGCGGCGGAAAACATCGCGAGACGCGTGTCGTCCATGCGCGAGCCGCACGCGGGCACCGCCGATACGCCGGCCATCTTCACGATGCGTTCCGGCGCGGCGAGCAGGGCGCGCTGCATCGCCATGCCGCCCATCGAATGGCCGATCAGGCTGAAGCGCGGCCAGCCGAGATGATCGGCGAGCGCGAGCACGTCGCCGGCGACTTCGTCGAAGCTAAAGGCACCGTCGATCTCGCGCGACAGCCCGTAGCCGCGATAGTCGAAGAACGCGTAGCCGAAGCGCTCGGGATCGAGTGCCGGCGTGAGCGCGTGCCAGTCGACCGAGCTGCCGAACCAGCCGTTCAGCACGATGACTTTATGCGGACCGTCGCCGAATTGCGTGAAACCGTTGAGCGTCGTCATGATTCAGTGCGCTCCGTGCGCGGCGGCGTCTGCCGGTTGAGGGTAGGGCAAGGCCGGCGCGATGCGTCCGCGGCATTCGCCGAAGCCGATCGATACGGCGCCCGGTGCGCTCGCGCGCGCGCTCAGCACGATCTCGTCGCCGTCTTCGAGTTCGATGCGCGATTCGCCGCCCGGCAGCGCGATGGGCTGCTTGCCCGCTTCGCTCAGTTCGGTCAGGCAGGCGCGCGCGGCATCGCTCGCGCCTGAAATCGTGCCGCTGCCGAGCAGGTCGCCCGTGCGCAGATTGCAGCCGTTGCTCGTGTGATGCGCGACCATCTGCGCGAACGTCCAGTACAGATTGTCGAGGTGAGTCTGCGTGATGCGCGCCGCCGTGATGCGCTCGCGGCGCATGGCCGCCGTCGACAGATGCGCGAACAGTTCGAGATGCAGGCCGCCGTGCTGCTGGTCGTGTGCGCCGTGAAGATGCGGCAGGATCGCGGGGTCGTCGGCCGCGCGCCGAGGCGGGGCCTTGCGAAACGGCGCGAGCGCTTCCTCGGTGACGATCCACGGCGACACGCTCGAATGAAAACTCTTGCCGAGGAACGGTCCGAGCACCTGCTCGAACCATTGAATGCTCTTGGCCGACCAGTCGTTGAGCAGGCAGTAGCCGAAAATATGCGCGCGTGCCTCGTCGAGCGGAATGGGTTGCGTCAGTGCGTTGCCGCGTCCGATCACGGCGGCCAGTTCGAGTTCGAAGTCGAGCATCGGCGCGGGCCCGAAGCACACGTTGCCGTGCGCGTCGCGATACTGGCCGTGCGGCCGCCGTACCTCGCCGCCGCTCGCGCGCAGCGACGACGCGCGGCCGTGATAGGCGATCGGCAGCGACTTGAAGGCGGGCGGCAGCGGCACGGCGAGGCCCTTGTAGCGGCCGTGGCGCTCGGTGTGATGCAACGAGGTCAGAAAGTCCGTGTAGTCGCCGATCGTGCAAGGCAGCGCCGGCGTCACCTCGCTCATGCGCGGCAGCACCGCATCGAGCGACGCTTCGAGCCGCGCACGCGCGGGTGCGTCGTGTTTCAGCAGGTTCGACAATGCGCCGCGCAGGGCGCTCGCATGGCGGGCGTCGAGCGCCATCAATGCGTTGAGCGTCGCCTCGCTGGCGGATGCGCAGGCGAGCGCCGCGTCGCCGTCGAGCAGCGCCATACGCTGCAGCGCGCGCAGATCGACGACACGATCGCCGATCGCGACGCCGGTGCGCTGTTCACCGTCGCGCTCGAACGTGCCGAACGGCAGATTCTGGATCGGGAAATCGGTGTCGGCGGCATTCGCCGATTCGATCCAGCTGTGCCGCGCCGGATCATGCGTGAAATTGAGCGTGCTCATGCGCCGCGTGTCTCCGGAACGGCCTGGTTCTTTTCAGCGGTCCAGGCGTCGAGCGCCGGCCGGGCCCGCATTCTATAGCCTGCCAGTTCCTCGGCGGGCGCGACGGGCACCGTCAGTTCGACACGCAAGCCGTTCGGATCGAAAAAGTAGATCGAGCGAACGAAGTGATGGTCGGTCACGCCGAGCACGTCGATGCCGTGCTCGAGCAGGCGCGCCTTCATCGCTTCGAGCTGTTCGGGCGCGCCGAGCCGCAGGGCGATGTGATTGACCCACGCGGGCGTGTTCGGCGACGGCAGCGCGGCCGTGGCGTCGCCGAGATCGAAGAAGGCGATGTTCGAGCCGTCGGCCATTTCGAAGAACAGGTGCACGTAAGGGCAGTATTCGCCCGTGCTCGGCACGTGGTCGAGCCGGATCACATGGACGAGCGGCAGGCCGAGGAGGTCTTCGTAGAAGTGACGCGTTTCCTCGGCGTCGCGGCAGCGCCAGGCGAAGTGATGCAGGCCGAGCACGGGCGCCGGGCGAGTAGGGGCGATGGACACGGTGTCTCCTTGTTGGGCGGGGTCGTACGGGGCCGCGTCGGAGGCGGCGCCCGTGCGGATCAAACTTCGAGCGTGTCGACGTTGTATTCGAACAGCCAGTTGTAGCGCTCCTTCACGCGCTCCTCGCTCCATTCGCGGTCCACATACGCGGCCGCGCCTTCCGCGTGCGCGAGCTGCGGATTGTGAAAGCGCGTCGCATTGGCCGCCGACCCGCGCACGACTTTCGCGGTGCGTTCGAGCCGCAGCGCCTCGTAGCGTTGCAGCGCCGCGGGCACGTCGCGCGCATGGCGTTCGAGGCAGCGCGCGAGCAGATAACCGTCCTCGATCGCCATGCAGGCGCCCTGCGCGAGAAACGGCAGCGTAGGGTGGCAGGCATCGCCGAGCAGCGTCGCGTGGCCGAGGCTCCAGCGCGGCATCGGCTCGCGCACCATCAGTGCCCACTTGTACGGAATGTCGATCGCGGAGATCAGCGTGCGCACGTCGTCGTGCCAGCCCGCGAAGTCGCCGAGACATTCTTCGAGCGTGCCGCGCTCCGACCACGATTCGACCTGCCAGCCCGACTTCTCGACGGCGCCGACGAAATTGATCAGGTTGTTGCCGCGCAGCGGATAGTGGATGACGTGCGCGCCCGGGCCGACCCAGTTCGCGCCGTACGGCTCGCGCAGATGCTCGGGCAGCTTGCTCGCGTCGATCACGCCGCGCCATGCCATCACGCCGGAGAAGACCGGTTCGTCGGGACCGAACAACGCGCGCCGCACGCGCGAATGCACGCCGTCCGCGCCGACCAGCAGATCGCCTTCGCAGGTTTCGCCGCCGACGGCCTGCACGCGCACCTTGCCGTCCTGTTGCGAGAAGCTTTCCACCTTGTGATTGAGGCGGATCGCGTCGGGCTTGAGCGCGCGGACCGCATCGGCGAGCTTCTGGTGCAGGTCGGCGCGATGCAGCGTGAAGTACGGATAGCCGTAGAGTGCCCGCGATTGAGTACCGAGATCGAACAGACGCCAGCTCTGGCCGGTGTTCCACAGACGCACGCGCTTGCCGAGCGGTTCGCACGCGAGCCCGTCGAGCGCATCGCCCACGCCGAGCTGATACAGCACGCGCGTGGCATTCGGACTCAGCTGCACGCCGGCGCCGATCTCCTTGAGTTCCTGGGCCTGCTCGAACACCGTGACGTCGAAACCCTTTTTCAATAACGCGGCGGCGGCCGTCAATCCGCCGATACCGGCGCCTGCAATAACTATCTTCATTCGACGATTCGACCTTTTCGTAATGGGCGATTCTTATCGAAATTGCCTATCAGGCAATCGATAATATTTGTCAGTGGTAAATCCGCTGAAATCGGGAATTACTTTAATCCAGCGAATCGCGCGAAAGAAGCAAATTAATCCGAATGAATCATCACTGAATTTTGATAATTCGCGCACAGCCGGCGATAAGCCGGCCGCGCGCTTACATGCCCCAGCGATGCACCGTCGCGCTGTCGAGCCCGAACAGGTCGAGCACGCGGCCGAGCGTGTGGTCGACCATGTCGGTCAGCGACTCGGGGTTCGCGTAGAACGCGGGCACGGGCGGATAGACGATCGCGCCCGCTTCCGTGACGGCCGTCATGCTGCGCAGATGGCCCAGATGCAGCGGCGTTTCGCGCACCATCAGCACGAGACGGCGGCGCTCCTTCAGCGTGACGTCGGCGGCGCGCGCGAGCAGGCCGCTCGTCATGCCGGTGCTGATTTCCGCGAGGGTCTTGATGGAGCAGGGCGCGACGATCATGCCCAGCACCGGAAACGAGCCGCTCGAAATCGACGCGCCGATGTCGGTGTTCGAGTGGCAAACGCTCGCCATCGCGCGGATGTCGGCGACGTTGTAGTCCGATTCGTGGGCCAGCGTGACCTGCGCCGAGCGGCTCATCACGAGGTGGGTTTCGATCTCGAGCTTGCGCAGAAGCTGCAGCAGCCGCACGCCGTAGATGACGCCCGAGGCGCCGCTGATTCCGACCACCATGCGCCGCGGCGGCATGCCTTTCCCATTCATAGGAGTCTCCCGAACGCCAATCCATAATCTCGACGCGGCGGATGTTAGCACCGGGTTTCATCTAATAGAAGCGCGCGCATTGATTAATCGCGCTCTCCTGGTGTTTTTACCGATCGTTAAAGACTTTATTCGTTTTGTTCGATGGATTGATAAAGAATTCACGATTCAAAAGCCTGAATCCATTGGCTACACTCTCGGCAACCTCTGGCGTAAAGGTAACTCAAGGCAGCTTAAAGACAGCCAGGCGCGCGGCGAACGGGCCCGCGCGCAGGCCAGGTGGGGATCGGTCCGCAAACAGGCGGTCGGCGATAAGAAAGACATTGGAGACATTTTTTGAAAACGACGAGCTTGTTGTTGGGTAGCTGTGCGTTCGTGCTGGGGTGCCCGGCGTTCGCGCAATCATCGGTGACGCTGTACGGCAGCGTCGATGTGGGTGTCGATTTCGTTTCGAATTCGCACGGGTCGCATCTGTATCAGCAGTCGGCGGGCAAGCGCACGCCGGACCGCTTCGGGTTCCTGATCAAGGAAGACATCGGCGGCGGCAACACGGTGTTTGCGCGGCTCGAATCGGGTTTTCTGACCAACACCGGCGCGCAGATCAATCCGACGAGCTTCTTCAACCGCGACGCGTACGTCGGCATCAGCAACGACCGCTTCGGCTCGCTGAGCCTCGGGCACATTCCCGACTACGTGTACCAGTACGTGGGCGCGCTGAACAACTCGGTGCCGGGCATCTCGTCGTTCTATACGGTCGGCAATCTGGACGGGCTCGCGAACACGCGGGCGCTCGACAATTCCGTCAGCTACGAAACGATCAATTACCGCGGCTTCCAGGCCGGCGTGATGAACAGCTTCGGCAACCAGCCGAATTTCAGCGACGGGCGCCAGTACAGCATCGGCGCGCATTACGAAAACGGCGCGGTGAAACTGGGCGCGGCGTATTCGATGTCGCACGACCGCACCGCCGATCTGAACGGTATCTTCGGCGTGACCTCGGTGCTCGGGCAGACGCTCAAGCCGGGCACGCTGTTCAACGCCGATCGTTACAGCACGATTGCGCTCGGCGGCTCCGTTGCGGTGGGCTACTTCGTGCCGCACCTTACTTTCACCGACGTGAAGCTCGAAAACTCGCAGGGCTCGATCTCGGAGCGCAACTACCAGGCCGGCGTCAACATCGACCTGAGCGGCGGCAAGCGCTTCTACATCCTCGGCATTTCGTATAACCGCTCGATGTTCGACGGGCTCACGTACAACCAGTACAACCTGTTTCTCACGCACTACCTGTCCAAGCGCACGCAGATTTACGCGGGCGTCGGCGTGCAGCGCGCGTCGGGCCCGAATGCCCACGCGCAGCAGTTCGGTTACCAGACGTCGAGTTCGAGTGCGCAGACGGTGGGGCGCATCGGTATCAATCAGATGTTTTGACGCGTCGCGCGCGCCGGCCATCTGGCGGGCAGGCCGCGCGGTGCAACGTTCTTCAGCTATTTCGATGGGATCATCGGGATTTTTTGATTCTGCCGCCCGCTCGCGGGCCGTATATTGAGGCTCCCGGCGATGGCGTCGACGGGAAGTAAGAACAGAGGGGCGGCGCGCGGCAGCGCCGCCGTCTGACCGGCATTTTGGAACGCACATGCAAGCAGACCGTACATTTAACATCTCGACACTCATCGAAGAGCAGAAGACAGGACGTTTCGCCATCGGCTTGCTGTTCTGGTGCTTCCTCATCATGCTGATGGACGGCTACGATCAGACCGCGGTCTCGTTCGCCGCGCCGGCCATCGTCAAGGAGTGGCATGTCGCGCGCGGCGGCTTCGGGGCGGTCTTCGGCGCGGGGCTGTTCGGCACGCTGATCGGCTCGTTCATCTTCGGCTATTTCGGCGACCGCTTCGGCCGCAAGCGCGCCATCGTGTCGGGCAGCCTGTTCTTCGGCGCGCTGACGCTCCTGTCCGTCTGGGCGACTTCGTTGCAGGACCTGATGCTGCTGCGTTTCATTGCCGGGCTCGGCATGGGCGGGGTGGTGCCGAATTCGGTCGCGCTGGTCGCCGAATACGCGCCCAAAAGATTGCGCGCCACCTGGGTGACCTTGATGTTCTCCGGTTTTTCGATCGGCGCGGGGTCGGGCGGCATCGTTTCGTCCGCGCTGATTCATCGCTATGGCTGGCCCGTGATGTTCGTGGTGGGCGGTATCGGCTCGCTCGCGGTCGCGCTGCTGCTGGCGGTGATGTTGCCGGAGTCGGCCAAGCTGCTGGTGGTGCGCCGGCGCAGCAACGAAACGGTGCGCCAGCTCGTTGCGCGCCTGCGTCCCGAGCTTGCGCTGCCGGCCGACGCGCTGTTCGTACCCGGCGAAGTGCAGGAAAAGAAGCGCTTCGTGCTGAAGCTGATTTTCTCCGACGGCCTGCGTGCGATCACGCCGCTCCTGTGGATCGTCTTCATCGTCAATTCGATGGCGCTGTATTTTCTGCAGAACTGGCTGCCGATCCTGATGGAAGGCGTCGGCATCAATCCGCAGAGCGCCGGTCTCATCACGACGATGTTCTCGGTGGGCGGCGTGCTCGGCGGCTTGATCCTGTGCCGTTTCGTCGACCGTCACGGCGTGCTCGCGATCATCTCCCTGCCGGCGATCGGCTGTCCTGTCGTCGCCTTCCTCGGTCATGGCATGTCCGAGGCGTGGCTGATGTTCGCCGTGTTTGCGACCGGCTTCTGCGTGGTCGGCGCGCAATATGGCCTGTATGCGGTGGCCGGCATGATCTACCCGACGTCGTTCCGCTCGGCGGGCGTCGGCAGTGCGATTTCGGTCGGCAAGATCGGCTCGGTATCGGGGCCCGTAATCGGCGGAATTCTGCTGTCGATGCATCTGCCGATTGCGCGGATGTTCTACGCCGCGTCCGGGCTGTTCCTCGTCGCGGCGATTTTCTCGGCCGTGCTCGCAGTGCTGTATCGCGCGCGATTCGGCGACGAGCACAAGCAAGAGGACGCGCGCGTCAAGGAGATGCGTTCGGCACTCGGCGATTCGCGATGAACGGCCTCTCACGAACGGTCCCGCAGACCGGGCGCGCTATCGACGTTTCGGCCCTCATCGAGCAGCAAAGATTGCGCGGCTTTGCGCTGCGCCTGATCGCATGGTGTTTTCTGATCGTGCTGATCGACGGCTACGATCAGGTTGCCGCGGCGTATGCGGCGCCGACGCTGATTCACGCGTGGCACGTCAAGCCCGCGGAATTCGGCCATGTCTTCGGCTACGGTCTCGCCGGCGTGCTGGTGGGCTCGTTACTGCTCGGCTTCATGGGCGATCGCATCGGACGACGCTTGACGATCATCTACGGCGCGCTGTGGTTTGGCATCCTGACCTTTGCGTGCAGCTTCGCGACCTCGCTCGATCAATTGACCGTACTGCGCTTTCTGGCCGGCATCGGCATGGGCGGCGTGGTGCCGAATACCGTTGCGCTGGTTTCCGAATACGCGCCCAAGGCGCGCCGCGCGACATGGATCACGCTGATGTTTTCGGGCTTCTCGATAGGCGCCGGCGGTGGCGGCGCGATCGCGTCGTGGCTGTTGCCGCGTTTCGGCTGGCCGGTTCTTTTCGAGCTTGGCGGAGTGGCGGCCGTCGCAGTGGCCGTCGTGTCGTTCGCCGTGTTGCCGGAGTCCATCCGCTTTCTGATTCTCAACGGACGCGCCCCACGGGAGATCGCCCGCATCGTGCGCCGTCTCGGTTCGGACGGTTCGGGCGCCGCCGACCCTGGTCCGCACGCGCGCTACCTCGTCCATGACGAACAGCGTATCCGGGCGACGCCGCTTGCGCTGTTCGGCAACGGCCTCGTTTCCGTGACGCCTTTGCTGTGGGCGCTTTTCATTCTGAATTCGCTAGCGTTGCAGTTTTTGCAGAACTGGCTGCCGATCCTGTTCAGCATGAGCGCGCTGCCGGCGGCTCACGCGGCGAAGGCCGCGATGATGTTTCCGGTCGGCGGCACGGTTGGCGCGCTCGCACTGAGCCGCTACGTGGACCGCTACGGCGTTGCCGTGATCCTGCTGCTCGCGCTGCTCGGTTTGCCGGTGTGCGTATCGCTGGGCATGCCGATGCCGGCTGTCTGGCTGTATGCCGCGTCGTTCGCGAGTGGTGTCTGCGTGATCGGCAGCCAGTTCGCGCTCTATGCGGTCGCGGGCATGCTTTATCCGACCTTGCTGCGCTCGGCCGGGGTCGGCTCGGCGATCGGCGTCGGCAAGCTGGGGTCGGTCATCGGGTCCGTGCTCGGCGGCGTGCTGCTGGCGATGAATCTGCCGGTTGCGAGCCTCTTCGCGAACGTGTCCGGCATTTTCGTCTTCATCGCTTTGCTGGCGGTGTGGCTCGGCTGGAACCGGCGGCGCGTGATGGGCCGGTCGATTGCGTGACCGGAATGCCGTCCGCTTCGGTGCGGATCACCCAAAAAAACAAAGAGGCAACGGCGCATGCCGTTGCCTCTTTGCGAGCGGTCTAAAACACAGGCTCAATACACCCGCGGCTTCAACAACTCCGCCATCCCGACTCGCTGCAGCATCTCCGCCCTGAGGCGATCGAGCACGGCAAAGCCGACGTCCGCGCCGTCCTGCGCCGGGTCCACGTGCACGCGGAACGGCCGCTGTCCCGCCGGCGCATCGACCACGTCGACGAGCGCCTGTGCCACGAGTCCGACATCGGCATCGGCCGGCACGATCGCGGCGAAGGCCTGCTGGATGCGCTCGCCGAGCCCGGCGTTCGGTCCGTTTTCGTACGCTTCGAGCACGCTTTCATCGGCGGGACGGCCCGCATGCGCGAAGTGGTTGGTGCCGGAAGTGAAGGCGCCCGGCACGATGATCGACGTCTCGATGCCCCAGCCCGACAGTTCGCGCGCATATTGAACCGCGATCGAATCCATCGCCGCCTTCGCCGCGAAATACGGTGCGAGATAGGGCGGCGTGCCGCCCGCCGAGCTGCTGCTCGACACCCAGGCGACGAGACCGCGCTTCTGCTTGCGCATCTGCGGCAGCACCGCGCGATTCACACGCTGCGTGCCGAGCACGTTGACGTCGTAGAGCTGCGCGAATTGCTCCGGCGTGAACGCTTCGGCGGGACCGAAGGCCATATGGCCCGCGTTGTGGACGATGACGTCGATGCGGCCGTGTTCGGCGATGATCTGCGCAATGCCGGCGTCGACCGATTCCTGCGAGAGCACGTCGAGTTCGACGGTGCGCAGATCGACACCATGCTGTTGCGAGAATGCCGCCATCTGCGCGACGGTCGGCGCGTTGCGTCCCGTGGTGGCGCGCATCGACGCGTAGACGATATGGCCGGCCTTCGCGAGCGCTTCGGCGCTCAGGCGCCCAAAGCCGCTCGATGCACCGGTCACGACGATGATGTTTTTCATGTCGGGCTCCTTGCTTGCAATGAGTTCAGGGTGATGAGTCGAGGCGACGCGAAGGACGGCTTAGATAATGCCGCCGTTCACGCGCAGCGTCTGACCGTCGACCCAACTGGCCGCGTCGCTGGCGAGGAACGCGACCACGGCCGAGATGTCGTCGGGCTGGCCGAGGCGTTCGAGCGGCGGCATCTTCGCGAGGCGCTCGATCTGCTCGGGCGTCTTGTCCTTGAGGAACAGCTCGGTGGCGGTCGGTCCGGGAGCGACCGCATTCACGGTGATGTTGCGGCCGCGCAGTTCCTTCGCGAAGATGTTCGTCATCGTTTCGACGGCCGACTTCGTGGCGGCGTAGACGGAATAGCCCGGCATCGCGAGTGCCGTCGCGCTGCTCGAGAAGTTGACGATGCGCCCGCCGCTGCGCAGTTTTTTCGCGGCCACGCGCAGCGTGTTGAACGTACCCTTGAGGTTGATCGCGATGAGGCGGTCGAACAGAGCGTCGTCGGTATCGACGAGCGGCACGAGACCCGGCTGCATGATGCCCGCGTTGTTCACGACGACGTCGACGCCGCCGAACAGCGTGACGGCCTGGTCGAACATCGCGGCGACCTGCGCGGGCACCGAGACGTCGGCCTGAATCGCGGTGGCGCGGCCGCCCGCGGCTTCGATCGATGCCACGACGTCCTGCGCGTCGGCCGCGCGGCCCGCGTAGTTGACGACGACGGCGAAGCCGTCCGCAGCGAGGCGCTTCGCGATCGAGGCGCCGATGCCGCGCGATGCTCCGGTAACGATGGCGACTTTGGCTTGGGTGGTCATGGTGAGGCTCCTTCTGACGGGGTGATTGATCGGTGATCGATGCGATGGGTGAATCATCGCGCCGTCCGGACCCCCACGGTAGCCGTATGACCAGTATATGGGTTATGCTTCCAGCGTATGAGCATATTCGACGACCTCAACCTGTTGCGCGCCTTCGTCGCCATCGTGGACAGCGGCAGCATCTCCGCTGCGGCGCGCAAGCTGCGCCTGAGCCAGCCCACCTTGAGCCGCCAGTTGCGCTCGCTCGAAGATCAATGCGGCGCCGTGCTGCTGCGTCGCGATACGCATCGCATGAGCCTCACCGAAGTCGGGCATCAGTTGCTGGCCGACGCGCGGGCCTTGCTGTCTCTGGCCGAAGAGTCGGCGCAGCGGCTCAGCAACGACCAGACCGAGCTGAGCGGCAATATCCGGGTGTTTTCGACGATCGATTTCGGCCAGTCCGTCATCAGCCGGCTCATCAGCAGCTTTATTCAGGCACATCCGGCCGTGCGCATGGAGCTGGGGTATTCGAACCGGCCGCTGCACATGATCGAAGAGGGATGTGACGCCGGCATTCTCGCGGGCGCACTGATCGACGAGCGCGTCGTGGCGCGCTCGCTCGGCGAGATCAGGCGCTACCTCGTCGCGTCTCCGCCGTTTCTGAAAGACCACCCGATTCCCAC
Source organism: Paraburkholderia sp. Ac-20342 (assembly GCF_017104985.1). Classification (NCBI taxonomy): domain Bacteria; kingdom Pseudomonadati; phylum Pseudomonadota; class Betaproteobacteria; order Burkholderiales; family Burkholderiaceae; genus Paraburkholderia; species Paraburkholderia sp. Ac-20342. The sequence continues at coordinate 24,927 of NZ_JAAGPQ010000067.1, forward strand.
CCGGCCCGAAGGGCTCGACGCGCTGCCGTGGATCGCGCTTGCCAGCGACCAGTTCGGCGGCGCGCGCGAGGTCACGCTGTATTCGCGGAATTCGACGCAGATTCTGCAGGTCGAGCCCGTGTTCATCACCGAGGGCGTGACGAGCATGCGCGAGGCGGTGCGCATGGGACTCGGCATCGCGGTGCTGCCGGAATGGCTCGTCGAGGAAGACCTGGTCTCGGGGCGCCTCGTGCGGGTGCTGCCGCAATGGCGCGCGAAGTCGCTGCCCGCGCAGATCATTTACCCCGTGCAGCGCAGAATGCCGCTGCGCGTGAAAGCGTTTATCGACTTCGCGACGGAGTACATGACGACCGTGCTGAGGCTGCGGCGCGACGGCAGCGATTAGGGCTTAGAGGGATGCGTTGCAGATGGCGAGCGCGACATAGCGGGCGCGTGGTGCCGCGCCCGCGTGTCCCGGCAAGCCGGGACGACGGCCCGGATACCGCGGGTCGTCCCGGCCGGTCGCGCTTAAAGATCCGCGTAATCGATTCCGGTCAGCGCGCCGAGGTGCGCGATCGTCGTGAAATGCGATTCGTGCTTCGTGTCGATGTTCAGCTCCCGCACGTTGCCGCCGAGATCGGTCACGAAGGCACGGCGCCCGCGCGGGTCGAGCGACACGCCGATGCCTTCCTGCAGATCGCGCGCGAGCACCTCGCGATCGGCGAGCCCCGCCGCGCTGATCTTCGCGCGATTCAGCGTATTGCCGTCGTGCGTGTCGTCGCCGCGATCGGTCCAGTAGAGCATGCTGTCGCGATGGTCGATGTCGAGATCGATCGGTTCGGGCAACTGATCGAGCAGGCATTCGAGGTCGGGGCGCGCATCGGGCTGCGCGCCGGCCGGCAGATCGAGGCCGGCGCGGAAGATGCGGCCTTCGCCCGCATCGGGCGGCCCCTTCTGCGTCCAGTAGAGATGGCCGTTCGGCTTGTCGAGGGCGATGCCCACGCAATGGCGCGTGGCGTCGCCGGTATCGGCGGGGAAGTTGCCGGTGCGCACGAGTTCGGTGACTTCGCTGCCGTCCGTGCGCGCGCGCATCACGCGCATGCCTTCGCGATCGCACCAGTACAGAAAGCCGCCTTCCTTGTCGAGCACGAGTTCCTTCGGCGTGCCCGCGACGCCGGCGGGCACCAGCACGCGATGTTCGCTGCCGTCGAGCTTCGCGCTTTCGATCGTGCCGTCGTTCGGCGGCACCGCGCCGGACACCGGATCGCCGTCGATCAGATGGATGCCGCTGCCCATGTTGGTCCAATAGACGATCTGGTTCTCGACGTCGACCTTGATGCCGTCGGGCGTGCGCGTCAGGTTCGCGACGACCACTTCGTGCGAACCGTCGGGCCACAGGGCGATGATCGCCGGTGGACGTGCCTGCAGGACATACAGCGAACCGCCATTCTCGGTAGCCACAGTCGATACCCTCCATCCAGATGATTGAAACTTCGTCGTCTTGCCGGAGCAAGTCCGCTTACTGCGAGGCGGCTATTGCACAAGCCGCATCCCGCAGCGTACCCGAGATTGAATGAGGACTTCGTGAATCCGCGCAGCCTCGTTGCGCGCGCCCGTTTTCGGCCGTGCCATAATCGGCGCACCTGAGTTCCGCGCGCGGCGCCGGCGGGGCAGGAAGCGGAGCGGAACGCCAGGCCGGCGGGCCCCGCCCGATCCCGCTTCCGGCACGTCATGCCGTCTTGCTCTAAACTAGCGCCGCCCCATTCAGGCCACCGCGAGCCATCGCGAGCTACCTACCGCGCATCACGTAACGAACCAGTCACCGATGTCACCCGCCCCCGTCGATCCCGCCGATTCCCCGTCTTTCAGCCTGCCGAAACACCCGCCTTTCCAGCGTTTCTGGTGCACCCGCATCCTGTCCTCGCTGTCGTTCCAGATGCTCGCCGTCGCGATGGGCTGGCACGTCTATGCGCTGACCCATAGCGCATTCGCGCTCGGCCTCGTCGGCCTCGCGCAATTCCTGCCGATGTTCCTGCTGACGCTCGTCGTCGGCCACGTCGCCGATCGCTACGATCGCCGCCGCATCGCCGCCGTCTGCCAGAGCCTCGAAGGCGTCGCCGCCTTGCTGTTCGCGCTCGGCACGTTCGGCGGCTGGATCAGCGCGCCGGTCATCTACGTGCTGGCCGCCTGCGCGGGAGCGGCGCGCGCGTTCGAATCGCCGGCGGTGTCGTCGCTGCTGCCGGCCGTGGTGCCGCGCGGCCAGTTGCCGAAGGCCACCGCGTGGTCCACCTCCGCGAATCAGACCGCGCAGATCGCCGGCCCCGCGCTCGGCGGCCTGCTGTACGGCGTCGGACCGGGTGCGGCCTATCTTGCCTGCACGCTGTCGTTCGCGGCCGCCGCCGTCGCGGTGTGGACCATTCCGCTGCAGCTCAAGCCGGCGAGCCGCGCGCCCGTCACGCTGGAATCGATCTTCTCGGGCATCGCGTTCATTCGCAAGGAGCCCGTGATTCTCGGCGCGCTCTCGCTCGATCTGTTCGCAGTGCTGTTCGGCGGCGCGACCGCGCTTTTGCCGATCTTCGCGCGCGACGTGCTGCACGCGGGGCCGATCGGCCTCGGCCTGCTGCGCTCGGGCACCGCGATCGGCGCGCTCGCGGGCACGATCTGGCTCGCGCATTTCCCGCTGCGCGAGCGGCCCGGCGCGGCGATGTTCGGCGGCGTGATCGCGTTCGGCATCGCGACGATCATGTTCGGGCTCTCGCATCAGTTCATCGTGTCGCTGATCGCGCTGATGATACTCGGCGCATCGGACACGATCAGCGTCGTCGTGCGGCTTTCGCTCGTGCAGTTGCGCACGCCCGATGAAATGCTCGGCCGCGTCAACGCGGTCAATTCGCTGTTTATCGGGACCTCGAATCAATTGGGCGAATTCGAATCGGGCCTGACCGCGGGCTGGTGGGGCGCGCAACCGGCCGTGCTGGTCGGCGGCGTCGCGACGATCGCGATCGCGTTGCTGTGGATGCGGCTTTTTCCGGAACTGCGGCGCACGCGGAAGCTGGAGCGCGAAGAGGAACTGGCGGCGAGCGCCTGAGTGTTGCGGCGTGCGCCGCGTGCTGTTGAGTATTGCTGCCCGGGCGTCGGGCTCGCGCCGCGTGTCGAGCGAAACATCGATAAAACCGCGAGTTCATCCATCGTGCCGACGCACCGGGTGAGCCAACAGGAGGAGACCACGCATGAGCCTGTCCGAGGGGCATCCCGTTGCACATGCTGCGCCGGTCGCGGCGACGATCTATCGCGGCGCGTCGATCGAGAACACGCATCTCGCGCATGTCGCCGTCGTCGATGCGAGCGGCCGCCTGCTGTACTCGTTCGGCGATCCCGCGCGCATGACGCTCGCGCGCTCGGCGGCGAAACCGGCACAGGCGCTCGCGGTCGTCGAGACCGGCGCGCTCGAGCACTGCGGTTTCGATGACGCCGATCTCGCGCTGATGTGCGCATCGCACAGCAGCGAGCCGCGCCATATCGACCGCGCGCGCAGCATGCTCGCGCGAGCGAGGCGGACCTGCGCTGCGGCGGTCATCCGCCGCTGTCGGAAGCGGTGTACGCCGACTGGCTGCGGCGTGGCTTCACGCCCAGCGGCGTGTGCAGCAACTGCTCCGGCAAGCACGCGGGCATGCTGGCCGGCGCGCGTTCGATCGGCGCGGCGCCCGCGGGTTACGAGTTGCCCGAACATCCGTTGCAGGTGCGCGTGAAGCAGACGGTCGCGAGCGTCTGCGATCTGCCCGACGACGGCGTGCAATGGGCGATCGACGGCTGCAATCTGCCGACGGCGGCCTTTCCGCTCGACCGGCTCGCGCGTCTGTTCGCGAAGCTCGCCGCGGCCGAAGACGAAGTCGCCTCGGGGGCAACCACAGGGGCAACCTCGGGGTCAACTGACGTGACGCCGCGCACGGTCGCGCTCGCGCGCATTTATCGCGCGATGACGTCATACCCGGAACTGGTGGGCGGCGAGGGCCGTTTCTGCACGCTGCTGATGCAGGCCTTCGGCGGCGCGCTGGTCGGCAAGCTCGGCGCCGACGGCAGCTATGCGATCGGCGTGCGCGCGTCGCCGCAGACCGCGCGCCTCGGCGCGAACGGCGCGCTCGGTATCGCCGTGAAAATCGAGGACGGCAACGTCGCCGCGCTCTATGCGGTGAGCGCCGAACTCCTCGCGCTGCTCGATCTCGGGACGGCGGAGCAGCGCGCGAAGCTCGACGGTTTTCATGCGCCGAAGCGGCTCAATACGATGGGTGTCGAGATCGGCCGCATGGTGTTGTCGGTCGGGCTGACCGCGCACCGGTAAATGCACCAGGGCACGCGGCGGTGCGCGCGGCGGAGGTGGTCAAGCCGCCGCTTTCGCGGCCGCGCCGCCCAGCGCATGACGGATCGCATCGGCCAGTTCGGCCGCCGCGAATTTCGCGACATAACCGTTGGCGCCCGCGTTCTTCACGTGCGCTTCATTGGCCGCGCCCGTCAGCGAGGAGTGGATGATGACCGGAATATCGCGCGTGCGCTCGTCGGCCTTGATCTGTCGCGTGAGCATGAAGCCGTCCATTTCCGGCATCTCCAGATCGGTCAGCACGAGCGCGATGCTGTCCTTCGCGCGCGTGCCGTTCTGTTGCGCCTCGCGCGCGACCTGCTGCAACGCGGCCCACGCTTCCTCGCCGGTCTTCGTCATGATGTAGTCCGCGCCGATCGCGCTGAGCGCCTGCTCGATCAGCTTGCGCGCGAAGCCGGAGTCGTCGGCGGCGAGAATCTTCGCGCCGCGGCGAATGCCGAGCACTTCGCCGACCGATTTCGGATCGACGCTCGGGTGTTGCGACGGAAACACGTCGCGCAACACCTGCTCGACGTCGATCACCTGGGCGAGCCGCGAATCGCCGGTATTGCCGTCGATGCGCGCGATGCTCGTGACGAGCTTGCCGCTCGCCGCGCCGTCGGCGGACAGCACCTGGTTCCATTCGAGCCGCACGATGTCGTCGACTTCCTCGACCGCGAACGCCTGGGTCGAGCGCGCGAACTCGGTCACGAGCAGGATGTTCAGGCCGCGCGTCGGTTCGCAGCCCATCAGGCGCGGCAGGTCGATCACCGGAATGATCTGCCCGCGAATGTCGACCGCGCCCATCACGAATGGCGAGGCGCCCGCGATCGGCGTGACGGGCGGCATCGTCGAGATTTCGCGCACCTTGAAGACGTTGATGCCATATAGCTCGTGCGCGTCGCTGCCCGGCACGCAGCCGAGGCGGTACAGCAGCAGTTCGAACTTGTTCGAACTCGTCAGGTTGCTGCGTTCGGTGTTGCGCTCGTGGTTGGCACGGTGTTCGTCTGCCATCGGATTCTCTCCAGGGTTGCGGTGCGAGTCGTGCGCCATGTTGTCGTCGGGGTGCCCTGGCGCCTGGCTTGTCTACGGGTTATCGGCGGCGCTTGCGGAAAATTCAGCGATAATCGGGCGCTTCTCGCGGTCTTGCCGTGCGCCGCGTCCAGCAAGACGCTTGCGTCGCGATACCGCTTCACGATATTGCGAACTTTCGATTCCCGTCCCGCATGAGCAAGCCCGCCAGTCTGCCGCAACAGTTGGATCACATGCTTCGGCAAGCCGTCGCGCTTCAGCGCAATGGCGCGCTCGTCGAAGCGGAAGAGCTCTATCGCGAGATCCTCGAACTCAAGCCTAAACATGGCGACGCGTTGCGCTGGCTCGGCGAGCTTGCGTTGCAGATGGGCCGCGTGCAGGAAGGCGCCGATCTGCTCAAAAAGGCGCTTGCCGTCAACCCGAAGCAGGCGCCCGTGCATTCGAATCTTGCCTACGCGCTGAATGCCTTGCAGCGTCACGGCGAAGCGCTCGCGAGCGCCGAACGCGCGCTTGCCTTGCAGCCGAAGTTCGCCGATGCGCTGAATCATCGCGGCAATGCGCTCGCCGCACTGAGCCGGCCGCTCGATGCACTGGCGAGCTTCGAGCGCGCGCTTGCGCTCGCGCCGGATTTCGCGGTGGCCTGGAACAATCGCGCGTGCGTGCTGCGCGATCTCGGCCGCGCGGCCGACGCGCTCGACAGCTGCGAACGCGCGCTTGCGTTGCAGCCGGCTTACCCGGACGCGTGGAGCAATCGCGGCAATGCGCTCGGCGATCTGAACCGGCCTCTCGAAGCGGAGCATAGCTACCGGCGCGCACTGGAACTGGCGCCGGGTTTCGTCGATGCCTGGAACAACCTCGGTCTCGCGCAGATCGATCTGAATCGTCACGAAGACGCGCTGGCGAGTTATGAGCGCGCGCTCGCGCTGAATCCCGCCGCGGCGGAAACGCACTGGAATCAGGCGCTGTGTCTGTTGCAGATGGGGCGCTTCGAGGCGGGCTGGCGGGCCTACGAATGGCGCTGGGAGCGCCGCCGCATCCAGGCGGGCAAGCGCGAGTTCGCGCAGCCGCTATGGCTCGGCGATTTTCCGCTCGACGGCAAGACGATTCTGCTGCACGCGGAGCAGGGTCTCGGCGATACGCTGCAGTTCTGCCGCTATGCGTCGAGCGTCGCGCGGCTCGGCGCGAAGGTCGTGCTCGAAGTGCCGGCGCCGTTGCTACGGCTTCTGTCGACGCTCGACGGTGTCGATCAGTTGATCGAAGCGGGGCAGCCGTTGCCGCCGTTCGATTGTCATTGTCCGCTGCTGAGCCTGCCGCTTGCGCTGCGCACCGACGAGACGAGCATTCCATCGGCCACACCTTATCTGTTCGCCGATGCCGCGGCGGTGAGCGCATGGCGCGAACGCATCGATGCCGGTGCCGATGCGGCGGAGCAACCAGAGACGCAACTGAAGCACCTGAAGGTCGGCCTCGTCTGGGCTGGCGAAAACCGCGCGCACGTCGCGGAACTGCGCAAGATCGACGCGCGCCGTTCGCTCGCGTTCGAGCGTTTCGCGCCGCTTCTCGATGTGCCGAACGTGCGCTTCTTCAGCGTGCAGAAGGGCGTGGCCGCCCAGCAACTCGCAGAGAGCGCGCTTCGCGACCGTGTCGCCGATTACACGGGCCTGCTGCACGATTTCGCCGACACGGCCGCGCTCGTCGCCAATCTCGATCTCGTGATCTCGGTCGACACGTCCACCGCGCATCTGGCCGGCGCGCTCGGCCGGCCCGTGTGGATTCTGAACCGCTTCGACACCTGCTGGCGCTGGCTGCTCGAACGCAGCGACACGCCGTGGTATCCGCACGCGCGCCTCTTCAGGCAGCCGGCGCTCGGCGACTGGGACAGCGTGATCGACGCGGTGCGCGAGGCGCTGGTCGGGGTAAGCGGAGCGGGGCGCGGCGCGTAGTCGCAGCGTATGCCCGTTGGGCGCAGCGTTGCCACGCAGCGCGTAGACTGAACCTCCGTTCATCGACGGCAATGCCACGGAGATTCTTCAATGGAATACAGACATCTGGGTGCATCGGGTTTCAAGGTGCCGGTGTTGAGTTTCGGCACGGGTACGTTCGGCGGCAAGGGCGAATTTTTTCAGGCGTGGGGCGCGACCGACGTCGCCGAAGCGCGGTGTCTGATCGACATCTGCTTCGACGCGGGTGTCACGATGTTCGACAGCGCCGACAGCTATTCGAGGGGCGTGTCCGAATCGGTGCTCGGCGAGGCGCTCAAGGGCAAGCGCGACAAGGCCATCATCTCGACGAAAGCGACCTTCCGTGTCGACGACGGGCCGAACAGCGTCGGCTCGTCGCGCTTCCATCTGATCGAGGCCGTCGACGCGGCGCTCAGGCGCCTGCAAACCGATTACATCGACCTGTTCCAGTTGCACGGCTTCGACGCGAAAACGCCGATCGCCGAAGTGCTGTCCACGCTCGACGACCTCGTGCGCGCGGGCAAGATCCGCTATACCGGCGTGTCGAATTTTTCCGGCTGGCATCTGATGAAGTCGCTCGATCTCGCGGACCGCTACGGCTATCCGCGCTACGTTGCGAATCAGACCTACTACTCGCTGATCGGCCGCGATTACGAGTGGGAGCTGATGCCGCTCGGCGCCGATCAGGGCGTTGGCGCGGTCGTGTGGAGTCCGCTTGGCTGGGGGCGCCTGACCGGCAAGCTCAGGCGCGGCCAGCCGCTGCCGGAAACGAGCAGGCTGCACAAGACCGCCGACATGGGGCCGCCGGTGCCGGAAGACTATCTGTTCCGCGTGCTCGATGCGCTCGACGAAGTCGCCGCCGAGACCGGCAAGACCGTGCCGCAGATCGCGCTGAACTGGCTGCAGCAACGGCCGACCGTCGCGACGGTGCTGATCGGCGCGCGCAACGAGGAACAGTTGCGGCAGAACCTCGGCGCGGTCGGCTGGAATCTGACGCCGGAGCAGGTCGCGAGGCTCGACGCGGCGAGCGCCGTGCGGCCCGCCTATCCGTACTGGCATCAGGAAGGATTCGCGGAGCGCAATCCGAAGGCGGTTTGAGCGAGGGGCGCGGCGCTCGAACCGGAGGCACCGCGCCGTTAAACCCGTTATCAAAAAACCGCTATCAACTCAGCTATCAAACCAGCCCGCCGTTCGCCCGCAACACCTGGCCGTTGACCCACGCCGCATCGGGCCCGGCCAGAAACGCCACCACCGACGCAATGTCGTCCGGCTCGCCGAGCCGTTGCAGCGGCGGCATCTTCGCGAAGTTGGCGATTTGCTCCTCGGTCTTGCCTTCGAGGAACAGCGCGGTCGCGATCGGACCCGGCGCGACCGCGTTCACCGTGATGTTGCGCCCGCGCAGTTCCTTCGCGAACACGCGCGTGAACGCCTCGACGGCCGCTTTCGTCGCGACGTAGACCCCGTAGCCCGGCAGGTTCAGCGCCAGCACGCTGGTCGAGAAATTGATCACGCGGCCGCCGTCGTTCAGGCGCGCGGCCGCTTCGCGCAGCGTGTTGAAGGTGCCGCGCACGTTGATGTCGAAAGTCTGCTCGAACATCGCGTCCTGAGCCTCGGCGATCGGCGCGAGCTTCATCACGCCCGCGTTGTTGACGAGCACGTCCACCTTGCCGAGCTGCTGCTCGGTGTGCTCGAACATGCGGCGCACGTCGTCGGGGTTCGAGACATCCGCCTTCACTGCGGCCGCCTTGCCGCCCGCGTCTCTGATCGCGGCGACGAGCGCCTCGGCTTCGCCCGCGCTCGACGCGTAATTGACGGCGACCGCAAAGCCGTCCTTCGCAAGCCGCTGCGCAATCGCGCTGCCGATGCCGCGCGAGGCGCCCGTGACGATGGCGACCCGGCTCGTGTTGCTCGTGTTCATGATGCGTGTCCTCACAGTAGGGGTGATGGAGAGGGAATCATGAGCGCTTTCGGCGCGTAGATAATCGCGCTAGACTCGCCATCATCATTCCATTTGCTTTAATAATTGGTGAGCGTCGATTATGGATCGTTTCGAGGAAATGCGGGTGTTCGTGCGGATTGCCGAGCGGCAGAGCTTCACGCGCGCGGCCGACGACCTGCGCATTCCGCGCGCGACCGTCACCAATCTGATGCAGCGCATGGAGGAGCGGCTCGGCGCGCGGCTGCTGGAGCGTACCACGCGCACGGTGCGGCTCACGCCCGACGGCGCGGCGTACTACGAGCGCTGCGTGCGCCTGATCGCCGACATGGAGGAGGCCGAGGGCTCGTTTTCGAATCTCGCGCCGAAGGGGCTGTTGCGCGTGAACGTGCAGGGCACGCTCGCGCGGCACTTCGTGGTGCCGGCGCTGCCCGCGTTTCTCGAACGCTTTCCCGGCATCGAGCTCGTGATCGGCGAGGACGACCGCTTCGTCGATCTGGTGCGCGAGGGCGTCGATTGCGTGCTGCGCGCGGGCAATCTGCAGGATTCGTCGATGGTCGGGCGGCGCGTCGCGCAGCTGCAGCAGGTCACGGTCGCGAGTCCGGCCTACCTTGCCGCGTACGGCGAGCCGGCGGACCTCGCGGCGCTGTCCGCGCATCGCGCGGTCAACTACGTGTCGAGCGCGACCGGCAAGCCGGTGCCGCTCGAATTCCGCGTCGACGGACACGACCGCGCGATCATGCTGCCGTCGGCGGTCTCGGTGACGGGCGCCGATCTCTACGCGGGCGCCGCGCTCGCCGGGCTCGGCATCGTCCAGGTGCCGCGCTATCGCGTCGAGGCGGACCTCGCGGCGGGGCGTCTGCGCATCCTGCTCGCCGAGTTTCCGCCGCCGCCGTTGCCGGTGTCGGTGCTGTATCCGCAGAGCCGGCAGTTGTCGTCGCGGGTGCGCGCGTTCGCGCAGTGGCTCAGGGATATTTTCGAGGCGGTGGGCTGAGCGGCTCGCGCTACCATCGTCGGCGGCGCACTCATTCGAGGGAATCGCACATGCTGTCGGAAGACGAACTGGCCCTGCTCGACGCGATCCGCGCGACCGGCAGCCTGTCGCGCGCGGCGGCGCGGCTGGGCAAGGCGCCCTCGACGGTTTCGCATGCCGCGCGGCAACTGGAAGCGCGTTTCGACGCGCTGCTGTTCGACCGGCGCCGCTACCGGCTGCAACTGACGCCGGCCGGCCAGCTGCTCGCCGACGAAGCCGCGCGTCTGCTGCTCGACATGGCGCGCATGACGCAGCGCGTGAAGCAGATCGCGAGCGGCTGGGAAGACCGGCTGTGGGTCGTGACGGACGAAGTCCTCGAATTCGAGCTGCTGATGCCGGTGGTGCGCGCGTTCGATGCGCTCGGCTCCGGCGTGCGGCTGCGCTTCACGCACGAAGTGCTCGGCGGCACATGGGAAGCGCTGCGCGACGGCCGCGCCGACCTGATCGTCGGCGCGACCAACGAGCCGCCCGCGATTGCCGGCCTGCGCTGGTTCGAACTCGGCGTGATGGAGTGGGTGTTCGCAGTGTCGCCGCGTCATCCGCTCGCGGCCGCCGAGGAGCCGCTCAGCCGCGAGCGGATCAGCGCGCATCGCGCGGTGGTGGTGGCCGATTCGTCGCGCGCGGGCGCGGGCCGCGCGTATGGCGTGATCGGCGGCCAGGCCTCGCTCGCGTTGCCGGGCATGCGCGCGAAGATTCTCGCGCAGCGCGACGGCCTCGGCGTCGGCTGGCTGCCGCGCGAGCGCGTGGCGTCGCTGTTGCAACGCGGCGAGCTGATCGAAAAGGAGACCGCCGATCCGCGCGAGCCGAACGTGCTCTATGTCGCGTGGCGCGGCGACCACGAGGGGCGCGCGCTGACGTGGTGGCTCGACCAGTTGCGGCAGCCGCGGCTTGCCGAACGGCTCGTGCGGGGGCTCGATCTGACGGCTTAGGCGGTGCGCGGGACCGGTTGTGCGCGGTTGGCTGGAAGCGGCGTCGTGTCGTGTCGTGCCCGTGCCGCGGGCAGGGTTTTGCCCGCCCGCCATCCCGATCCGGCAAGGCTCGCAAGCGGGCCGGGCCGCGTCATGGAAAACTGTATAAACATACAGTATAGTATCCCGTTGCAACCAGGCTTGCGGTGCGCCGCGCAGGCTCCCGCGTTCGGCGCGGGACTGCCCGGCGCGTGACCGGGGCCGCACCGGACTGACGTGGCCGCGAGAAGGCTGCGAGACGGTTGCGAGAAGGCTGCAATAGGGCCGTGAGAGGTGGCCCACCCATTCCACTCATTCAGACGGTCGGAAAAATTGTCATCTAACGACACAGCTCAGGAATCAGGCGTCGGCGCAAGCCACGGCACCACCGGCGGCACGCACGGCAAACCCCAGGGCACCATCCGGATTCGCGGCGCGCGCCAGCACAATCTCAAGAACGTCGATCTCGACGTGCGCACCGGCGAAATGACAGTCGTCACCGGGCCGTCCGGCTCGGGCAAGTCGAGCCTCGTGTTCGACACGCTGTACGCGGAAGGCCAGCGCCGCTACGTCGAAACCTTCAGCGCCTACGCGCGGCAGTTCCTCGACCGCATGGACCGGCCGCAGGTCGATCGCGTGGACGGCGTGCCGCCCGCGATTGCGATCGACCAGACCAACCCGGTGCGCAGCTCGCGCTCCACGGTCGGCACGATGACGGAACTCAACGACCATCTGAAGCTGCTCTACGCGCGCGCGGCCGAGCTGTTCGACCGGCAGACCGCGCTGCCGGTGCGACACGACACGCCGGAGACGATCTACGCGGAACTGCTCGAACGCACCGCGCAAGACGAGCCGCGGCTCGTCGTCACGTTTCCGGTCGAGCTGCCGGAGTCGGCGTCCGAGCAGGAAGTCGAGCAATGGCTGTCGGCGAGCGGCTATACGCGCGTGCAGGCGCAGCGCGAAGTCGAGTCGCCCACCGGCCGGCGCAAGCTGCTCGACGTGGTGGCCGACCGCTTCCGGCTGCGCTCGGTCGACAAGGCGCGCGTGGTCGAGGCGATCGAGGCGTCGCTCAAGCGCGGCGGCGGGCGCGTCAATATCTACGTGCTGCCGGCCGCGCCGGACGAGCCGCTGGGGCAGGCCGCCGAGCCGCATATCTGGCGCTTCTCGACCGGCCTGCACAGCCCCGAAAGCGATCTGCGTTATGCGGACCCGCAGCCGGCGCTGTTCTCGTTCAACTCGGCCTATGGCGCGTGCGACGTCTGCCGCGGCTTTGGCCGCGTGATCGGCGTCGACCTCGGGCTCGTGATTCCCGACGCGCGCAAGACTCTGCGCGAAGGCGCGATCAAGCCGATGCAGACGCCCGCATGGAAGGAGTGCCAGGACGATCTGATGCGCTATGCGGCGAAGGCCGACATCCGCCGCGACACGCCATGGGGCGAGCTGACCGACGCCGAGCGCCACTGGGTCATCAACGGTTCGCCGGACTGGAACGGCAAATGGCAAAGCCACTGGTACGGCGTCAAACGCTTCTTCGAGTATCTCGAATCGAAGGCGTACAAGATGCATATCCGCGTGCTGTTGTCGAAGTACCGCAGCTACACGCCATGCGAAACCTGCGGCGGCGCGCGTCTGAAAACCGAGTCGCTGCTGTGGCGTCTCGGCAGCAAGGCGAATGCCAACGACGTGTTCGCGCCCGCGCGGCGTTTCATGCCGCACGGCGTGCACTGGTCGCGCGCCCAGCTCGAAGCGCTGCCGGGCCTGACCGTGCACGACCTCATGCTGATGCCGATCGAGCGCATCCGCCGCTTCTTCGACGACATCACCTTGCCGAGCGCGCTGCTCGACGACGCGCTGAAGCTGCTGCTCGCCGAAGTGCGCACGCGCCTGAAGTATCTGTGCGACGTCGGCCTCGGCTATCTGACGCTCGACCGGCAAAGCCGCACGCTGTCGGGCGGCGAGGTGCAGCGCATCAACCTGACCACGGCGCTCGGCACCTCGCTCACCAAGACGCTGTTCGTGCTCGACGAGCCGAGCATCGGCCTGCATCCGCGCGACTTGAACCGCATCGTCGAGGCGATGCACCGGCTGCGCGACGCGGGTAATACGCTCGTCGTGGTCGAACATGATCCGTCGGTGATGCTCGCGGCCGACCGGCTGATCGACATGGGGCCGGGGCCGGGCGAGCGCGGCGGCTCGATCATCTTCGACGGCGCGCCGCAGGCCATCCGCTCGTCGGGCACGCTCACGGGCGAATACCTCGGCGGCCGCCGGCATGTTGCGGACGCCGCGCACTGGTCGCGCCGTCCGGTCGAGGCCGGCACGCCGCGCATCGTGCTCGAAGGCGCGCGCGAGCACAATCTGCGCGACGTCACCGTGGAGATTCCGCTGGAGCGGCTCGTCTGTGTGACGGGCGTGTCGGGCTCCGGCAAATCGACGCTGCTGCAGGACGTGTTGTATCCGGCCATGGCGCGGCACTTCGGCCTCGCCACCGAAGCGCCGGGCGCGTTCAAGGCGCTCAAGGGCGCGGACCAGGTCACCGACGTCGTGTTCGTCGACCAGTCGCCGATCGGCAAGACCGCGCGCTCGAATCCGGCCAGTTACGTCGGCGCGTTCGACGAAATCCGCAAGCTGTTCTCGAAGGCGCCGCTCGCGCAGCAGCGCGGCTACGGCCCTGGCATGTTCAGCTTCAACTCGGGCGACGGCCGTTGCCCGACCTGCGGCGGCTCGGGCTTCGAGCATATCGAAATGCAGTTCCTCTCCGACGTGTATCTGCGCTGCCCCGATTGCGACGGCCGGCGTTATCGCGCGGAACTGCTCGAAGTGAAGATCGAGCGAGGCGCGCCCGCGCGTGCGCTGAGCATTGCCGACGTGCTGGAGCTGACCGTCAGCGAAGCCGCCGCTTACTTCGCGAGAGATGCCGAAGTATTGCGCGTGCTGCAGCCGATCGTCGACGTGGGCCTCGAATACGTGAAGCTCGGCCAGCCGGTGCCCACGTTATCGGGCGGCGAGGCGCAGCGCCTCAAGCTGGCGGGCTTTCTCGCGGAATCGGCGCAGGCGCGTAGCGCGCGCGGCGCGAAGCAGGCATTGCCGAAGCGCCTCTTCATGTTCGACGAGCCGACCACGGGCCTGCATTTCGACGACATCGCGAAGCTGATGCAGGCGTTCGGCAAGCTGCTCGCGAGCGGCCATTCGCTGATCGTGATCGAGCACAATCTCGACGTGATCCGCGCGGCCGACTGGATCATCGACCTCGGTCCCGAAGGCGGCGACGGCGGCGGCCGCGTGCTGTGCGCGGGCACGCCGGACGAGGTCAAGGCCTGCGCGGAATCGCATACCGGCGAGGCGCTGCTGCAATACGACCGCGCGATGGACGCAATGAGCGCCGCGGGCAGCACGGCGGACGAAGCCGGTTCGCACGGCGTGCCGCTACAGAAGGCACTGAGCGCGGCGCGCGCGCGCCGGGCCGTGGAAGGCGAGGACGTGGTGCGCATCGTCAATGCGCGCGAGCACAACCTCAAGGCGCTCGACGTCGACATTCCGCACGGCAAGTTCAACGTAATCACCGGCGTGTCGGGGTCGGGCAAATCGACGCTCGCGTTCGACATCCTGTTCCATGAAGGCCAGCGGCGTTATCTCGAATCGCTCAACGCCTATGCCCGCTCGATCGTGCAGCCGGCCGGGCGGCCCGAGGTCGATGCCGTGTACGGCATTCCGCCGACCGTCGCGATCGAGCAGCGCCTCTCGCGCGGCGGGCGCAAGAGTACCGTTGCGACGACCTCGGAGGTGTGGCACTTCCTGCGTCTCCTGTACGTGAAGCTCGGCTTGCAGCACTGCGTTCACGACGGCACGCCGGTCACGTCGCAAAGCGTCGAGTCGATTGCCGCGCAGTTGCTGCGCGACCACAAGGGGCAGCACGTCGGCTTTCTCGCGCCGCTCGTCGTGAACCGCAAGGGCGTCTATACCGATCTCGCCAAGTGGGCGAAGGCGCGCGGCAATACGCATTTGCGTGTCGACGGCGAGTTCGTGCCGGTCGATCCGTGGCCGAAGCTCGACCGCTTCCGCGAGCATACGATCGAATTGCCGGTGACCGATCTCGTCGTGTCGGCCGATCACGAAGCCGAACTGCGCGCGGCGCTCGACCAGACGCTCGACATCGGCAAGGGCGTCATGCATCTGCTTGCGCCGCTCGACGGCTTGCACGATGCGATCGCCGGCGGCCGCTCCACCGCGAAGCTTGGCGACGTGAAGGTGCTGTCCACCAAGCGCGCGTGCCCGGTGTGCGGCACGAGCTACCCCGAACTCGATCCGCGCATGTTCTCGTACAACAGCAAGCATGGCTGGTGTACGAGCTGTGTCGGCACGGGCCTGTCGCTCACGCGCGAACAGCGTGCCGCCTACGACGACACGATCGTCGTCGACGACAATCGCGGCCGCGAGCAGAGCTTGCCGTCCGAGGAGCAGGAGCCGGAAGGGCTCGCCGACGAACCGTGTCCGGATTGCGCGGGCACGCGTCTGAACCCGGTCGCGCGCGCGGTCACGTTCGACTCGCACGCGATCGTCGACGTCGCGCAATGGACCGTGTCCGACACGCGCGCGTGGATCGGCACGCTCGAAATGACGGGGCGCGACGCGGAAATCGCGCGCGACGTGGTCAGCGAAATCGGCAGCCGTCTGCAGTTTCTCGAAGAGGTCGGGCTCGGCTATCTGAGCCTCGACCGCGCGGCGCCGAGCCTGTCGGGCGGCGAAGCGCAGCGCATCCGGCTCGCCGCGCAGCTCGGCAGCAACCTGCAGGGCGTCTGCTATGTGCTCGACGAGCCGACCATCGGCCTGCATCCGCGCGACAACCAGATTCTGCTCAACGCGTTGCGCAAGCTCGGCGAGAAGGGCAATACGCTCGTCGTCGTCGAGCATGACGAGGACACGATCCGGCGCGCCGATCACATCATCGATATCGGGCCGGGCGCGGGCAAGCGCGGCGGGTCGCTGATCGCGCAGGGCAGCGTCGCGGACCTGTCCGCGCAAGCCGATTCGCTGACCGGGCGTTTCCTCGCGCAGCCGATCGTGCATCCGTTGCAGCCGCGCCGCGAAGTCGTTGCGCCGGGCAAGCGCGCGGCGGCCGTGCCCGGGAGCTGGCTGACCGTGCACGGCGGCAAGCTGCACAACCTGCGCGACATCACGGTCGGCATTCCGCTTGCGCGGCTCGTCGCGGTGACGGGCGTCAGCGGCTCCGGCAAATCGACGCTCGCGCGCGATGTGCTGATGACCAATCTGCTCGACGCAGTGGGGCGTTCGGTGCTGTCGTCGCCGGCTACGCGCCGGGCGCGCGCTGCGGCCGAGCAGAAGCCCGCCGCGAACCGGCGTTCGAGCGTGCTTGCGCGCTCGGCGCCGCGCGCGCCGCTCGACGTCACGCATACGTGGCAGGGCTGCGATTCGGTCACCGGCTGGGAGAGCATCGACCGCGTGCTCGAAGTCGATCAGACGCCGATTGGCAAGACACCGCGCTCGTGTCCGGCGACCTACATCGGCGTGTGGGACGCGATCCGCAAGCTGTTCGCGGGCACGCTCGAGGCGCGCGCGCGGGGCTATACGGCGTCGCGCTTCTCGTTCAATACCGGCGAGGGGCGTTGTCCCGCGTGCGAGGGGCAGGGCGTGCGCACGATCGGCATGAGCTTCCTGCCCGACGTGAAGGTGCCGTGCGACGTCTGTCATGGGCAGCGCTTCAATCCCGAGACGCTCGCGGTTACGTGGCGCGGCAAGAATATCGGCGACGTGCTGACGATGGAAATCGACGAAGCGGTCGAGTTCTTCGCGTCGATCACGAGCATCGGGCATCCGCTGCAACTGATGAAGGACGTCGGGCTCGGCTATCTGACGCTCGGCCAGCCGTCGCCCACCTTGTCGGGCGGCGAGGCGCAGCGCATCAAGCTCGTCACCGAGTTGAGCAAGGTACGCGACGACATCACGCGGCGCGGCCAGAAGCCGCCGCACACGCTGTACGTGCTCGACGAGCCCACGGTCGGTCTGCATATGGCCGACGTCGCGAAGCTGATCCGCGTGCTGCATCGTCTCGTCGACGGCGGGCATAGTGTCGTCGTCATCGAGCACGATCTCGACGTGATTGCCGAAGCGGACTGGATCATCGATCTGGGCCCGGAAGGCGGCGTGGGCGGCGGAACGATCGTCGCCGCGACGGACCCCGAAGGCCTGTCGCGCATTGCGGCGAGTCACACGGGCGCCGCGCTCAGGCCTGTGCTGGCGCGCACGCGAAGCGCAGCGGAACTGGCCGGCGAAGGGACGAACGGCTGATCCCGAAGCCGGGCGGGGTGGCGCGGTTCGTGGGCAGGCGGCCGGGATGGTCTCGCCCGCCCGCGGCCTAAGCCGTTTTTTGCGGCGGCGCCCCTGGTTTTTCCGGCGGTCATGCTATGTGCGGTTGCAAGTTTCGAGGTTGCAACCGCACTTTTTCACGCGTCAACCGGCGTCTTTTGCTGCATTGCAGCTAATCATCTGATTATTAAGTACGTTAGTGTATTCATCCGTTCAGATCAGACGAAAAAAGCGCCATGATGTTTCAGAATTGAAACATTTCCAGACATCTAATAAATCCGAATTGAAATGCCAATTGACGATGAGCGGATATATCGGCGATACGGACCATTGCTCGGGCTATTAATTCCCGATTTGCGAATAAAAATGCAGATTAGACAGTCATTATCGAGTCATTTTTCGATTCATGTTTGAAACAATTTCGCGCCGTTCGGTAAGAGGGCGACCGTGCGCGAATCGGCCGGCTTCGCATTATCGGCAAGTTTGTCCGAATCCGCGAAAATGCCTTGTGTAAAGGCTTTACGCCAGAATATGGGAATCCGTCACGGTGCTGCAATGCCTCGATCAGGCTGGCTGGCCGTGGCGGCGCGGCTGCGCGGCGTACTCATATCGAACGATCAATAGCGTATTTCCTCATACATTGCCTTTCATGAGGAAATTAGATTTTTCAAATTTACTATAGCGGTCTATTCCGCTAACATTACCCTAATCGTTTAAGCGGCATCGTTGCTGATTCGGGCCGTGATAATTCATTCTCTCGTTCCGTCCGGTTACGGGGCATCGGGGTCCACCACGTATGACCGTTTAGGGAAAGATCATGCCGCAAATGCACCTTGATACAACGAGAATTACATGGCTTCACACGCCGGCCTTGAATGTCCGTACTGCAGCGCGGCGAATCGGCATTCTGCTGTTCGACGGTTTCTGGCTGCTCGGGCCCGGCACCGTGGTCGAGATGTTCCAGAGCGCGAATGAACTGGCGGATACGCGCAGCGGCGAAGACCCGCCCTACGAAGTGCAGTTTCTGTCGATGGAGGGCGGCAACGTCGCGAGTTCCTCGTCGGCGCGAATCTGGACCGACCGCATCGACACGCGCTTCGGCAGCGGCTTCGACGTGCTGTTCATCGCGGGCGGCTACGGCGCGCATGCGGCCGCGCGCGACGAGCGCCTGCTCAACTGGTTGCGCGCGGTGCAGTCGCGCACGCGGGCGATCGAGACGATCGGCGAAGGCCGCCTCGTGCTCGAAGCCGCCGGGCCGACCGAGCACGACGGCATGATGGGCCGCTATCCGGCCGCCGCCGCGGGCGAAGCCGCGTTCAGCGCCGCCGACGACCGCAACGACTGCGCGCGCAGTGCGCTGATGTTCATCAAGCGCGATCTCGGCGCCGAACTCGCGCGCAGCGTCGCCGACCGCGTGATGCCCGGCATGGCCGCGACGTGGGTGCCGCTGCCGGCCGAGGGCGGCACGCTCAGCGTCGCCGAAAAAATCCGCGCGGCCGCGCGCTGGATGGAGGCGAACTGCGATCGCCCGGTGTCGGTGGCCGACGCCGCCCAGGTCGCCGCGATGAGCGAGCGCAATTTCCTGCGCCGCTTCAAGCACGAGATGCAGGTCACGCCTTCGGATTATCTGCTGCAGGTGCGGCTGCGCATTGCGTGCAACTTCCTGACCGAGACCGAATTGCCGGTCGACAAGATCGCGCGGCGCAGCGGCACTGGCAACGGCGACCGTCTCGCAAAGATTTTCCGCAAACGCATGGCGCTGTCGCCCACCGAGTATCGCGCCCGCAGCCGGGCCGCCACCGAGGCGTAACATGACTGCCTGGCGTGCCGGCGCGCACGCCCGCGACGCGGCCGCGCTTCGTCTGTCGAGCGCGGCCGCGTCTTCGCTAGCCAGCGTTTTTGCGAGCACAGTGGCGATGGGCAACAGGGTCATGTCGACGGCATTGCCGGAGGTGAAGCTCATCGAGCCGGAGGTGTTCGGCGACGAACTCGGCTTCTGCTTCGAGAGCTTCAGCGCCGACGAATTTGCGGACGACGTCGCGCAAGGTTTCAACTTCGTGCAGGACCGCCACTTGCGCGCGGTCTACCGCGTCCTGCGCGGCTTGCACTACCAGGTGCAGCGCCCGCAGGGGCGGCTGTTGCGCGTGGTGCGCGGCGAGGTATTCGACGTCGCGGTCGACGTGCGCCTCAATTCGCCGAACTTCGGCAAATGGAGCGGCGAATATCTGAGCGACGCCAACCAGCGGCAGATCTGGGTGCCGCCCGGCTTCGCGCAGGGTTTCGTCGTGCTGTCGGAGGTCGCCGAGTGCGTGTGGAAGACCACCGAGTACTGGTTTCCCGAACTCGAGCGCTGCCTGCTGTGGTCCGATCCCGACATCGGCATCAAGTGGCCGATCGACTTCAAGCCGATTCTCGGCAGCAAGGACGCCGCGGGCCGGCGTCTCTACGAGGCGGAAAACATCGCGTGAGGGGAGAACCGTAGCGCGGTTCGACGTGCCCCCCATGCACCCGCGCGCAGCGCGTAATGTGTACCGACGGCGCACCCACGCTCAACGCAACTGCGTCACCGCCAGCAGCAGCACCATGCTGCCGATCGCGCCATCGAGCACGCGCCATGCGGTCGCGCGGCGAAACAGCGGCGCGAGCATCCGCGCACCGTAGCCGAGCGCAAGGAACCAGACCGCGCTGACCGTCATCGCGCCGATCGCGAACGCGACTCGCGCGCCTTCCGGTTCGCGCGCGCCGGCCGTGCCGATCAGCAGGAAGGTGTCCAGATACACGTGCGGATTGAGCCACGTGAATGCGAGCGTCATCAGGACGATCGGCAGCGCGCCTTGCGCGGGCGTTGCGCCGTTCGCGCCGTCGGCCGCCGCGCCGTCGAGCACCGCATGGCCGGGCCGCAGCGCGCGGCGCAGCGCGCTGATGCCGAACCACGCGAGATACGCGAGCCCGACATAGAGCATCGCGTGAACGAATACCGGGTAGCGCTCCATCAGCGCCGAGGCGCCGCCGACGCCCGCGCCGATCAGAATGAAATCCGACAGCGTGCACAGCAGCACGATCTTGCCGATGTGCGAGCGCATGATGCCCTGACGCAGCACGAAGGCGTTCTGCGCGCCGATCGTCACGATCAGCGAGGCGCACAGGGCAACGCCATGAGAAAAAGACAGCCAGTTCATAAACGATCCAGAAAACGAAGAGACGGAATGGACGGAAAATCCGAACCGCGCTAGTCTGCGGTTTCGCGTCTCATAAGAGAAGCTAATTTACTTAATGTCGATTAAGGAACGCTAATGCTGGACTATGCGCTGCTCGATGCGCTCGCCGCCGTGGTGCGCCACGGCTCGTTCGACCGCGCCGCGAGCGAGCTCAACATCACGCCGTCGGCGGTGTCGCAGCGGGTCAAGCTGCTCGAGGAGCGGGTCGGCAGTGTGCTCGTCAAGCGCGGCCAGCCGTGCGTGGCGACGACCTCGGGCGCGCTGCTGTGCCGTCACACCGAGCGCGTGCAACTGCTCGAAGCGGAGTTGAACGGCCGTCTGCCGGCGCAGCCCGGCGCGCTCGTCGAGGCGTGGCCGGCGCTGCGCGTGGCCGTCAACGACGATAGCGTCGGCACGTGGTTCATGGACGCGGTCGCGCCGTTCTGCGTCGAGCGCCAGATGCTGCTCGATCTCGTGATCGACGATCAGGATTACACCGCGCAGCGGATTCGCGACGGCAGCGTGCAGGGCGCGATCACGACCCAGGCCGAGCCGGTGCAAGGCTGCCGCTCGACGCGCCTCGGCCGCATGCGTTATCTCGCGGTGTGCTCGCCCGCGTTTCACGAGCGCTATTTCGCCGACGGCGTCACGCGCGAGAGCCTGCGGCGCACGCCGTGCGTCGACTTCAATCCGAAGGACCAGTTGCAGAAACGCTTCATGCGGCGCATCACGCGCGCGGACCTCGATCCGCCGCTGCACTGGATTCCGCATGTCGCCGGTTTTCTGCGCGCGTGCGTGATGAGCCTCGGCTGGGGCATGTGCCCCGAGCGCATGATCGCGGGGCATCTCGCGAGCGGCGAACTCGTCGAGATCGCGCCTGGCAAGCATATCGACGTCGATCTGTACTGGCAGAGCTGGCGTCTGTCGATCGGCTGGCTCGACGACTTCAGCGCGATGCTCAGAAAGCGCGCGGGGGAGTTTCTCGATTGATGCGGGGTGCCCGGCCGGTTCGGCGTGACTGAAACGATGTCACCGGGCCGCCGTCGCTGAACCGACATTACCGGGCCGCCGGCTCCCCGCCATCGCCGAGCGGCGCATCGCCGCCGTCGTCATGATCGGACGCCGTGGTGTCGCGCGTTTCGGGCATTGCCGCCCACACGAGGAACACCGCCAGCGCGCCTGCCGCCGCGAGGCAGAAGAAGCTCACCGCGTTGCCGAAATGATCGGCGACGAAGCCCGCAGCCGTCGTGCTCAGCGTCGCGCCGATGCCGGCCGCGAGCCCGAAGAGACCGATACAGAGGTTGTAGCGGCCCTTGTCGCCGGCGACGTCGGCGGCGATCAGCGGCAGCATCACGCCGAATACGGCGGCGCTCAAACCGTCGAGCACCTGCACCGGCACGAGTAGATACGGACTGCTGATGCCCGCGAACAGCAGCGCGCGGATCGGCAGCGCCGAGAAGCCGAGCAGCAGAATCGGCCGGCGTCCCCAGCGCTCGGCCGAGCGCCCGACCCACGGCGACATCATCGCGACGATCGCCTGCGGCACGATGATGCAGGCCGCGATCACGAGCTGCACGTTGTCGCCCATGCCGGCCGTCACCTCGCCGGCGGCGAGGTTCAGCATCGCCGCATTCGACAGATGGAACAGCACGATGCACGCTGCGAACAGCAGCATGCGCCGGTCGCGCAGCAGCGCGCGCAGGCTATCGCGGCGTGCGAGCTGCTGCGGCGTCGGCGCGGCTTGAGGCAGTTCGATCGTATCGGTGCGCTGGATCATCGAGAGCGCGAGCAGCGCCGGCAGCGCGAGCCCGGCGGTCAGCCAGAACACCGCGCGCGGCGAATAGTACTCGCCGAACAGGCCCATCAGGCCGGCTGCGACCGCGCTGCCGATCGACGCCCAGCGCGCGTTGCGCCCGAGCCGGTCGCCGAGATTCGCGCGGCCCACGAGCGCGAACGAGATCGCCGCGAGCGCCGGCGTCAGCATGCAGCTCGCGAAGCCGTGGAACACCTCGGCGGCGATCACCGGCAGCACGGTCGGGCTGACCGCGAGCAGCACCGCGCTCAGGATGATCGCGAAGATCGCCCAGGCGGCGGCGGCCTTCTTGTTGCGCAGCGCGTCGACTGCGGCGCCGCCCGGCACCTGGCTCACCATCGCGCTGATGGTCCCGACCGACAGCACCATGCCGATTTCGCCCTGGGTCCACTTATGCGACGCGAGATACGAGGCGATGAACGGCCCGAAGCCCGTCTGCACGTTGGCGACGAAAAAGTTGAGCCAATCGAGCGCGCGCAGACTGCGCGCCGT
>NZ_JAAGPQ010000068.1:0-47690 GCF_017104985.1 Paraburkholderia sp. Ac-20342
CGTTGATCGGCGTCGACGGCCGATTGGCGGGATGCGCCGCCGCGACTCGCGACGCCGGGGGTTGCGCCTTCGCGGCAGGCGTTGTCGCCTTCGCTACCGCAGGCGTTGCCGGCACGGCCGACACCGCATGCCCCGGCGCCGCACTTGCGGCACCCGGCGCACTCGCCGCCTGCGCCGGCAACGCGCACGTCCCAACACACGTCCCTGCGCACGCCAACACGCCAACGGCGCGCGCCAGGCTGCGACGAGCAGCATGCGCAACACGACTCGCACCTGGCGTGCGGTATGAAAACGGCATCTCGATCATCTCGCGTCGACGCACCACCGGGACGGAAGCCGTATGTTCCAGTTCAGGCTGGCCAGGCCAATCCCGGTCGTTTATCGCGTATCAGAGCAAACATGATTATTATTGATTGCCCGCCGCTTTAGCGCAGCGCGCGGAACGACGATATTACTCAGCGCATGGCTGCATGTCGATGAAATACAGCCGATTTTCGAATTCTGCGAAGCGGCTGACAAATTTCGGCAAGCGGTGTGTGAAGCGGAAAATCGCCATGACCTGATTTAAATCGAATCCCTGAAATAAAACCGTGGAACGATCGGCCGGTTCATCCGCTAAAAAACCTTTCCGGGCCACCGTGATGCGGCTCGATACTTAACCGTTGCGCGAGGAGTCAGAACAATCATGGTCCAACACGATCCAGCCGCCCGCCAGGCAAGCATTGCAGCCGAAATGCACATTGCCGCGGAATTCGACGCACAGCATGAAATCGAGCGCCGGATCGATTTTCTCGCGAACTATCTGCGTAGCAGCGGCCTGAAAACTTATGTGCTGGGAATTAGCGGCGGAGTCGATTCGACAACGGCCGGACGTCTCGCCCAACTCGCGGTCGAACGTTTGCGCGCGAATAATTACAATGCGCAATTCGTCGCAATACGTTTGCCTTACGGCATACAGCGCGACGAAGCCGATGCCCAGCAGGCATTACGCTTCATTCGCGCCGACGAAAATCTCACCATCGATATCCAACCCGCCGCCGATGCGCTGCTCGCATCGCTCGATAAAAGCGGCGTGTTATTCAAGGACGGCGCACAGCAGGATTTCGTGCACGGCAATATCAAGGCGCGCCAGCGCATGATCGCCCAATACGCGGTGGCCGGCGCGCGAGCCGGCGTCGTGATCGGCACGGACCACGCGGCCGAATCGCTGATGGGCTTCTTCACGAAATTCGGCGACGGCGGCGCCGACGTGCTGCCGCTCGCGGGCCTCAACAAGCGCCGCGTGCGCGCGGTGGCGCAAGCGCTCGGCGCGCCCGAGGCGCTCGCGCACAAGGTGCCGACCGCCGACCTTGAAATGCTGCGTCCGTTGCGCCCCGACGAAGACGCCTACGGCATCCCCTACGATGCGATCGACGACTTCCTCGAAGGCAAACCGGTCAGCGATGCGGCGCGCGCGGTGATTCTGCGGTTCTACGAAGCGACACATCACAAGCGGGCGCTGCCGTATACGCCGTTCGACTGGCCGACGCGGCACGACGAGAAATAACGTCCGGCGGCTGAGGCGCGGGGCGCTTGATGCGCGGCAATGAAAACGGCGGGGATGCGCGATTGGCCGCGCATCCCCGCCGTCGTCGACGCTATCCAGGAAGCCCGCCGGGAATCGGGGTACCGGGTGACGCCCTTAGCGCTCGGGCGGCGGTTCGTCGCTGAACAGATCGGCGCTCGCTTCGAGCGGCTGGCCACCCAGATGCTTGCCCTGAATCTGCCGCGCGATCACGTCGCCGACATACGGCACGTTGGCGTCCAGTTCGACCATTGCGTAGGCGCCGGGTTTACCGGCGTCCACGACCTCGACGTTTTTCGCGTAATGCCCGAGTTCGCGCTTCAGAAATTCCCGCACTTCCTGCTCGCTGCACGATTCGGCGATATTGCGCACGGTCAGGTTCATGTGGCCTACCCTCGACGCGCGTGGCGACCTGTCCGACGAACCGCGCTTTCGACGCGCACCGGCCGCAGCGCCGCGCGCTGTTTCGCCCGAGCGGCGGCGAGTTCGCGGATCAGGACCGCGCCCGCGACAGCCAAAGCGAGCAAGGACAAATAGAAGGCCATCATTCAAATCTCCTCTGCGAATTTCGTCCTGTTGTCAGGATTGCCATCTTCGACACCAGCGGCGCGGCGCAACCGTGCTGCGGGAAACGGTGAAACGTCGCCGTCAATGCACTGTACCTGAATCGGCCGCGCCAACAACAGAAAAACATCGGCGGATTCAGCACGGTGCATGCCCGGCCGGCGCGACTGCTACGGTTCAGCCCAAGATCGGCCGCTATCGACGGCTACTGGCTGCCACCGGCTGCTACTCGCTGCGGCAAACACGCACCGCCACGGCGCGGCGCAAAGCAAAGCGTGTCGCGGGGGACGTGCGCAAAAGGCGGGCTGATCGAGCCGATCAGTCCGCCGCTTGCACGTTGGTCGCGTTCACCCACCACGCATTCTTGCCTTTCGGCAGGCGGACCAGCACCGCGGACGGATCGTCGACACCGTCGTCGACGATCTGGCACACCGGCAGGCCATCGGGCAGATGCTTCACCTGGCCGGCCGCCTGGAACAACGCGATGCGCTGCGCGCTCAGCGGATGCAGTTGCCGGTACACGTCGAAGCTGATCGCCGCGGGCACGTCGCCGCGAATCACGAGCGAGTCGGCACGCGCGCAATGAGCGGGCTCGGCGGCGAGAGCAGCGGCGCTGCCGCACAGGCCGGCGATGCTGAGCGCCACGGCGGCGAGACGGGAATGGGTCATGGTGTTTCTCCGAAAAATTGGGGATAGCGAACCGCGAACTGTCGCTCGCACGGGCAACTCGCATGGACGTGCGCACAGCGGATTCTCGCGAAAGCGCGCGCAACCGGACGATGCAAACCGATCCGGCCTGTCGGCCACGCGCACGCGCGGCCTCGAACCCTGCGCTCAGGGCGCGCGTTCGTGCGCCTCGCCGCGCCGGTCGGCGCTGTCGTTTTCGCCTGCGTCGTCGTTGGCGTCGCCGGCCGCGACGTCAAGCCGGCTCATGTCGCACGAGGCCCGGCCGAAGCCCGAATAAAGCGCCGACCAGTTGCCGACGATCGCCGTCTGCGCCTGCGCGAGACTCAGTTGGCCCGAGCAAACGCAGTGCTTGAGCATGACCGCCGCGCGCGCCTTGCGACGCTCGCCCTGCGGACCGGCCCACGGCCGAAGATCGAGATTGGCCGGCGCGTCCGGCGAACCGCCGAGCACGACCGGCACACGCCGGTCGAGCGCGAACGCGACGCCGTCGTCTGCATCGATGCCGCGCGCGGCCAGCATGCGATCCTTGTGCGCCATCAGTTCGTCGAAAGGCGGCGCGACCGCATCCGCGTAACCGGCGCGGCAAATCGTTTCACCGATCGATTGCTGCGTGACGCGCTCATCGAGCATCGTGCCGCCCTGCGCGGCGGCGTCGCCGATATGCAGCGCGCAGAGCGCCACGATAAAGCTCGCGCCCAGCCGCGCTGCGCGCCGAGCCTTCGGAGCGGGGTGGGCAACACCGCTCGCGCGCGCGAGTAGCGGCGCGCGAGCGTCGTCGTTGCTGCGGGTCACGTCGCGGAAAAAACGGCTGCGACGCGTGTCTGCCATACCTGCATTCATTCGTCGGCGCGCCGGCGGAGGCGCGCGGTAGTTCAATTCGCAGGGCAATTAAAACATATTCAATATGCTTAGGTACAAAAGCCCGGCACACGCCTGCGACGCGAGCCGGGATCATGAGCCCATTAACGTGCGCGGCAACAGGCGGCCAGGCCGACTGGAAGCCCCTGTTTCATGGCAGTTCCTGCGCGAGGAGAGCAACGACGAAAATCGACACGCTCCACTGCGGCAGCCCCCGCCGCTACTTCGCGACCCGCGCCTGCAACGCGCGAATCCGGCCAAGCGCCGGTTCATTCGAGAGCGTCTGCTCGTACATCTGCGCGAGGTCGGCCTTCAGCGCGGTGCGCGAGCCGCCGTCGAGATAGACCATGTGCCCCGACGGATAGAACCGCGCCGACAGGTTCTGCCGCACCTGCTGGCTGAGCAGCGGCATCTGCTGGAGATCGAGC
Source organism: Paraburkholderia sp. Ac-20342 (assembly GCF_017104985.1). Classification (NCBI taxonomy): domain Bacteria; kingdom Pseudomonadati; phylum Pseudomonadota; class Betaproteobacteria; order Burkholderiales; family Burkholderiaceae; genus Paraburkholderia; species Paraburkholderia sp. Ac-20342. The sequence goes on from NZ_JAAGPQ010000068.1 coordinate 4,102, forward strand.
ACGGTCTGATAGAACGGCGTCACGAAGTCGAAGAAGCCGTTCGCCGACAGCACCTTCAGGTCGGGATTGAGCGCCATCACCGCCGCGAGGTCGCCCGCCGTGTACAGGATGATGTTGCCCTTCGGGTCGACGCCCTTCTGCGCGCCGGTCGGATCGATATGGCTGAAATCCCAGTACTTGAACGCCTGGTCGTTGAGGTCGGTGAACGACGAATTCGACGTGTACTTCAACTGCTCGTTCAGGTACACGTTCCACATCGTCGTGTAGACGCCGGTCACGGCGGTCATGGTCGGATCGTTGCCGCCGGAGTTCGGATCGATCTTGCCGGCAATGCCGGTCTCGATCGCGGTCACGCGGCCGTCGTATTCGCCGAGCGCGAGACCTTGCGCCTTGAGCAGCGTGGTCAGGAACAGCGAATTGCCGCGGCTGTCGTAGCCCGCGATGTCGAGGCTCCACGCGAGCAGCGTCGTCTTGTCGATGCCGGTGTATTCGCTGAGCTTTTCGACGGTCGCGGAATCGGTGGTCGGAAACTTGCGCAACGCGGCCAGATAGTCGGTGCGCGAGAACTGCGCGACCTCTTCGGCAAACGCGCCGAGATCGGTCGGGCGCGGCGCGACGCCGAGCTTCCGGTGATACCAGGCGTCCGCTGCCGCGGTGGGCAACGCGCCGACCGGATTGCCGGCCTGCGTATAGTCGAGAATCGACGATTGCAGCGTGATGCCGTTCAGATCGACGCCGTCCTCGTGCAGGCGATACGCGAGCACGCAACTACGCGCCGTGCCATACGATTCGCCGAACAGATACTTCGGCGAATTCCAGCGGTTGTTCTTCGTCAGAAAGCGCTTGATGAACTGCTTGAGCGAATCCGCGTCCTGATCGACGCCCCAGAAGTCGCGATTCTTCTTCGGCGCGATGGCCGCCGAATAGCCGGTGCCGACCGGATTGATGAAAACGAGGTCGCTTTTGTCGAGCAGGCTGTCCGGATTGTCTTCCATCGCATACGGCGCGGGCGGCGTGAAGCTCGGCATCGACGTTTTGATGCGGCGCGGCGCGAACGAGCCGAGCAGCACGAACACCGACGACGACCCCGGTCCGCCGTTATAAAAGAACGTGACCGGCCGCGTTTCTTCCTTCTGGTTGTCCTGCGTGAACGCGACGTAGAACATCCGCGCTTCGGGCTGCGAGCTGCTCGGATCGACGATCACGAGATGCCCCGCCGTCGCCGTGTAGTTGATTTTCCTGCCGCCGATCGTCACCGCGTGATGCGTAACCGCGGCGGTCTCCGCCGTCTCGGTCACCGAATCGTCCGGCCCGTTCCCGTAGGCGACCGGATCGAAGAACGGCTGGTCGCCGGCCTTGGCCTTGTGCGGCTCGCTCGTGGTGACCGCAGCCGCCGTGGCCTCGGTGGATGCGTTGTGCGACGGATGCTGACTACCGGAAGCAGACTCTGTGTTCGTCATGATCGCTCCATGGGTTCGATTTAACGTGCCGCGTCTTCGCTTTACGTCCTCGCCATACGTCTTCGTTTCGCGTCCTTGTTTCGCGTATTCGCCTTGTATCCTCGGTGTACATCCGCGCTTCTTCACTTCCGCGCTTCATTTGCCGGCTTCACTTCCTCGCCTCACGTCCTCTACCGGCGGTCCGCCACGTATCGCGAACCGTTGCCGACTGTCGCCGCCAGCCTGTTGACTATAGTGCGGCCGCCACCTTCTGGCCAATCGGACTGCCCAGTCCCGTGCAAGCGTCCCAGCCCACCGATGCCGCGAAGCTGCCGTTGTTGCCCTGCGTGATGTCGTTGCAGACGCCCGGCGCCTTGTAGAGCTTCGCGTTGACAAAACCGACCGGCTGCCCGTTCGCCGCGTTGATCCGCGCGATCAGCGCCGCCCATAGCGGCGCGACCGCGCTCGTGCCGCCGATCACCGTCTGCGTGCCGTCGATCAGCACGCTGTAGCCGGTGACGGGCGACGCATCGCCCGCGACGTCCGGCACGCCGCGCCCGCCGAGCGCCACGCTGCCGCCGCCCGGCGACGTCACCGACAAGCCCTTCTGCCACACCGGCACCGCAAACGCCTGGCTCACTCCGCCGCCGCTCGCGCCGCCCTGTTCGCCGTCGTTCCACACCACCTCGCGCGTGATCGACGAGCCCGACGCGGTGAGCTGCGTGCCGCCGCACGCGAGCACGTACGGGCTCGATGCAGGGAAGTCGACCTGATCGCCGCCACCCGAGCCATCGCTCGAACCGCTGTCGCCCGACGCCGCGCAGATCGTCACGCCGAGCGCCGCCGCCGACTGCAGCACGCTGTTGAACGCCTGCATCGACTGGCTGGTCCAGACCGACTCGGGCGCGCCCCAACTGATCGAAATCACCGAGGGCTTATTGGCCGTGTCGTGCACCGCGCGGCTCACCGCGTCGATAAAACCGGCGTCGCTGTTCTGCGTGAAGTACACGGCGATGGTCGAGCGCGGCACGATCGCGCCGACGATCTCGATGTCGAGCGTGACCTCTCCGTCGGGCCCGTTCGGGTCGCCGCTCGGCCGATTGCCGCCTTGATCGACGCCGACCGCTGTCACGTTGGGCGAGGCCACGCCGAGGCTCGAAAAATACGCCGTGAGATCGGACGTGTTATAGCCGCCGCCGAGTTCGATGATGCCGACACACTGGCCGTCGCCATCGCCTTGTGGAAACTGGTAGAGCGAGGCGAGCTGCAGCGGCGTGAACGACGCCTGATGCGCGCGCGCCGGCACGAACGGCGGCCGGATGCGGAAGTGCGGCCGCGCCTGTGGCCGGTTGTCGAGCCCGAGCACCGCCTCGACGACGCCGTGCAGATCGTCCGGCACGCTGATCGTGCCGGTGCGGCCGCGAAACTGCCCGGCCGTGTGATGCTGATAATGCGCGAGTGCGACCTCGAACGCGCTCTGGAACTGCGCGATCGTGCCGCCCAGCAGGACGAGACGCGCCGCCGGGTCCTCACGCACAACCGTCAGACCATGCGCGGCCGCGAACGCCCCGACCTTCGCGATATCGTCCGGCGCGGCGCCGTAGTCTTGCGCGAGCGCTTCACGCGAAAGCGGTTTGACGCTCGGGTCGCCGGCCTCGATCCGGCTCATCAGCGCATCGAACTGCGCCTGCTGCCGGCGGCGCAGCATCACGAAAACCTCGATCCGCTCCGTCGGATCGCATTGCCCGACGACCTTTACGCCTTGCTCGACCGTGCGCTCGCTGCCCGGCAATGGGTGCCTGTTGACCATGGTGTCGACTCTCCTGTTAGCGTGGCGGGCCCGCACGGTGCGCGCACGGCCCGGTTGCACCTCAGCACGCCACGCGCCTGCGCGCGCGCCGCCTTGCCGCCTGGCCTCGTTTCACGCCGCGGCGGCAAGTTGCTGTTCGAGGACTTCGTTCAACCGTCCGACCCGGGCATTCGAGCACAGTTCCGGCGCGCGCGGCAGTTGGCCGAATGGCTAATGTGCATCGCACGTGCGGCGCGCTATGATGCTTCAGCGGCATTCCAGCCGCTTCATTGTTGCCTCGCGCGCCGGCCCGCGCGCACGATCGAGAAAATCAGAGGAACCCATGTCAATTTCGATGTATCAAGCATCATTGCCTGTGCTGATTCGCGGTCTCACGAACCTGCAAGCCATCCTCGGCAAAGCCGAGGCGCACGCGGCCGCGAAGCAGATCGAGCCCTCGGTGTTCACGAACGCCCGGCTCGCGCCGGACATGCTGCCGCTCGTGCGTCAGGTCTATATCGTGAGCGACACCGCGAAGGGTTGCGCCGCGCGGCTGGCCGGCGTCGAGCCGCCGAAATTCGAAGACGTGGAGCAGACGTTCGACGAATTGCAGGCCCGCCTTCAAAAGACGATCGATTATCTGAAGGAGTTCAACGCCGCGCAGATCGACGGTTCCGAAACGCGCGCCATCACGCTGAAAATGCGGGTGGGCCCGCTCGAATTCACGGGCATGTCGTATCTGTTCGGCTTCGTGCTGCCGAACTTCTATTTCCACGTGACGACCGCGTACGACATCTTGCGCCACAACGGCGTCGAACTCGGCAAGCTCGATTATCTGGGTACGATGCAATAAGGAGGCGGGCCGCCGGGTCCCCGCCTGAAGCCGGTCGGCATCGGAGCAGCAGCGGACCGGCGCGAGACCACCCCAGCCAAGCCGCGCCGCGCGCCGGCGGCCTATGCAGCGAGGCGCTATGCGTGGATGCGCGGCTGGAACGCAATCACCGCCATGCCGGCGAGCGTCAGCGCGACGCCCGCCGCATCCCAGAGCGTGGGCCGCACCTTGTCCACGCCCCACAGCCACGCAATCGCCACCGTCACGTAGACACCGCCGTAAGCCGCATACACACGGCCCGCGGCGGTGCCGTGCAGCGTCAGCAGCCATGCGAACAGCGCGAGGCTCAGCGCGCCGGGCAGCAACAGCCACGCGGAGCCGTCCTCCTTGAGCCAGCGCCACGGCAGATAGCAGCCGAGAATTTCGGCGACGGCGGTCACGACATACAGCAGGAAGGTTTTCATCGATGAAGGGAAGCAAGCCATTGTGTCGCCGCGCGCGGCGCGGCGGGGTATCCGTGAAGCGCGGGCAAGTAAGACGGCCCGCGCCGCTATCGGCTTTATTAACACAATCACTTGGCGCCGCGAACATGGCGCATGCGACAGTCGCGCTACCTCAACCCTGACGGCTATCGGTTATGAGCATCGAGTCACCCTGCATCGACATCTGCAAGTTCGACGACAAAACCGGCTTTTGCATCGGCTGCATGCGCACACGCGACGAATGCAAAACCTGGAAGAAGATGAAGGACAAGCATCGCAGGAAGATTATCGAGGACCAGCCGCGGCGCGAGCGCAAGCTGAAGAAGTGAGCGACAGTGAACGGCGCCGCGGGGCATCGGCGTCTTCGCTTCGCTGCCCCGCCGCCCTCGCGACACCGCCTCAATCGAGCGAAAGCCGCAGCGCAAATCCGATCAGCGCAGCCGAGAACGTCCAGCGCTGCAAGGTCTGCGCGAGCGGATGAGCGCGCATCCAGCTGGCGATGCGCGCGGCGCCGGTCGCATATAGCGCGTCGAAGCATGCGCCGGTCACGAGCAGCACGACGCCGAGTTCGATCATCTGCAGCGCGACCGGCCCCGCCTCCGGCCGTACGAATTGCGGCAGCAGGACCGAACAGAACAGCAGCGCCTTCGGGTTCAGCAGATTCGTCAGCAAGCCTTTGATGAACGCGGTCCGCAACGGACGCGCCGCAGCGGCATTGGACGCCACGGCAGCACGCCCCTCGTCGGGCAGAGCGAAGCCCGGCGAGCGGAAAATCTGAATCCCGACCCACGCAAGATAAACCGCGCCGACGTAGCGCACCGCGTCGTACAGCCACGGCGCGTTGCGCAACAGCGCGGCCATCCCGCATGCCGAGAGCGTCACGTGCGTGGCGCGCGAAAGTCCGAGCCCGGCCGCCGCCGCGAAGCCGCTGCGCACGCCGCGCGCGATGCTGGTTTGCAGAATCAGCGCCATGTCCGGCCCGGGCACCGCATAAACGACGAACAACGCCGCGATATACACGGCCAGCAGGTGAGCGGAAATCATGGAAGCCTCCTTGTTTTTAGAGGCTCTATCTTGCTATCGGCGGCAGAGTGTTTGCTGGCGAATTGCCAATCCCAAACCTTCATTTGAAGCGGAATGCGCTAATATTTGCTCACTTTACCGAGCTTTCCCCCACCCCTCGCCGATACTCCGAAACCATGCCCGCCGCCGATCTCGACAAAACCGACCGCGCCATCCTCGCCGCGCTGCAAAACGACGGCCGCATGCCGAATGCGCGGCTCGCCGAAACGGTCGGCCTCAGCGAAACGCCGTGCGCGCGGCGTCTGAAACGCCTCGAAAACGACGGCTATATCGATCATTACCGCGCGATGCTGTCGCGCGCCGCGCTCGGCCTTGGCGTGGTCGCGTTCGTCTACGTGCGCTTCGCGGTGCACGACCGCGCGACCGCGACGCGCTTCGAGCGCGAGGTGCAGGCGATCCCGCGCATCCTGTCGTGCCACAACGTGTCGGGCAGCGCCGATTACATCCTGCAGGTCGTCGCGCGCGATCTCGACGACTACGGCGCGTTCATGCGCGACGAGTTGCGCAGTCTGCCGGGCGTGACCTCGGTGGAGTCGTCGTTATCGTTGCGCGAGGTGAAGCCGTATGGCGGCCTGCCGCTTTCCTGATGCCGCTTTCATCAACGCGAACGTGGCATAGTCACGCCTTTGAAGCCCTCTTGCGAAGCGGCGCGAGCCGCTCCGATGCAACCCGACGAACCGGAGTTTTCATGGATCACGACAAGGCGCGAGCCGAAGAAACCGCCGCGATGGAACGCGTGCTGACCGCGACAAAGCGGGTGCAGACGGCGTTTGCGTCGCTGCAGACACAATTCCCGCCGGCCGGCGCCGGCAAACCCTCGCAGTTTGCCCTGCAAACGTTCGACGCCGCCTTGCAGGAACTCGAAGACGCGCAAGCCGCCTTCGACGAAATGCTCGGCGATCTGCTCGACGGCAATCGTTGAGCCGGAGCCAGCCGGCCCGGCGCCCCGCGCGACGCTATCTGAGCGGCGCCGCCCTGCCGCTCACGTTCGGCGCGCGTGGATCGGGGTTCATATAGAGGGCCGTGCCGTTGGCGCGCATGTCGTTGAGCACGGGGCCGGCGCCGGCTGAACCCGTGCCGTACGCCGTGCCCGGCGACGTTCCCACGCCCGGCGCCGGGCCGCCGCCGACACCCGTGCCGAGGCCCATGCCGGCCGCGCCGTGCCCCGTGCCGCTGCTCCCGCCCGATTCGCCGGATTGCGCGCCGCCGCCCGGGTTGCCCAACTGCTGGGCCCACCCCACCTCCGCGGTTCCCGCCATCAGCACCACCGCAACCATCACCGCTCGCGCGATCCCACCTGTTCCGCTTCTCATGAGTCACCCCTGGCTTCGATTTCATCGACCCCACGGCACGACGCCGATAGCGCCGCGCGCTCCCCTCCTATTCTGAGCCCGCCGCCCAACGCGTGCAGCGGCGCTGCACCCGCACGGAGCGTGCCCGCGCGCGTTATGATCGGTCGTAACAGCAGACCGGCCGAGCGCGCACGCGCGGGAGCACGACGCAGCACGATGGAGCACGCCTACATCCACCTTTTGCATCTGCTTGCCGGCCACTCGGCGTGGATGCTCGCGGTCGTGTTCCTGGCGGCTTTTCTCGAAGCGATCGCCGTGATCGGCACGTTCGTCCCCGGCAGCACCGCGATGTTCCTCGCCGGCGCGCTAACGGGCACCGGCGCGCTGAGCCTCGCCTGGGTGTTCGTCTGGGCGATCCTCGGCGCGGTCGCCGGCGACGGCATGAGCTTCTGGCTCGGCAGCCGCTACAAGGAGCACATCGCCCAGATGTGGCCGCTGAGCCGGCACCCCGAGCTGCTTGTCGCGGGCCAGCGCTTCTTTCTCAAACAGGGCTCGAAAAGCGTCGTGCTCGCGCGCTTCATCGGCCCGTTGCGCGCGATCGTGCCGGTCGTCGCCGGCATGATGGACATGAGCCCGCTGCGCTTCTACGCGATCAACGTGCTCTCGGCGCTGCTGTGGGCGCCGGCGCATATCCTGCCGGGCGTCGTGTTCGGCGCGTCGGTGCTGCTCGCCGGCGCGGTGTCGTTCCGGCTCGTCGTCATCATCGCGATGCTCGTATGCATCGTCTGGCTCAGCTTTCGCGGCGCGAGCTTTCTCGTCTCGCACGCGAACGCGTGGTCGAGCGCGGCGGGCCGCCATCTCGGCAACTGGGCCTGCCGCCATCCCGGGCCGCTCGGCCGCGCCGCGCGCCGCATGCTCGATCCCGATGCGCCGGACGCGACCAGCATCGTCGTGACCTCGCTGCTCGTGCTCGTGGCCGGCGTGCTTTTCTTCGGTGTCCTTGGCGATGTCGTCAGCGGCGATCCGCTGACCACCGTCGATCTGTCGGTCTATCGCTTCCTGCAATCGGTGCGCACGCCCTGGGGCGACACGGTGCTGGCCCATCTCGCGACGCTCGGCAGCGGCATCACGCTGAGCGCGCTGATCGTCACGGTCACGCTGTGGATGCTATGGGAGCGGCGCTGGCGCACGATCGGCTACTGGCTCGCGGCGGTCGCGTTTTCGCAACTGCTGATTCTCGGCCTGCAACTGGCGATGCGCCGCGCGCCGCCCAACGAACTGATGACGAGCCACTACGTGTTTCCGAGCAATCACGTCGCGGCGACGGTGATCGTCTACGGCTTTCTCGCGTTTCTGCTCGCGCGCCGGGTCGGCAAGATCGAGGGCGTGCTGGTCGCGGGCGCGAGCACGCTCGCCGTGATCGTCGTCGCGTTCGCGGGCGTGTACTTCGGCCGCTACTGGGTGTCGGATGCGATCGGCGGCGCGGCGCTCGCCTGCGGCTGGGTCGCGATCGTCGCGCTGACGGCGATCTGGCGGCATCCGCAGCCGCCGCCGCAACGCCGCTTGATGCCGCTCGTCATGCTCGCGGTCGTGGCGTTCAGTGTGGCCGCGCAACTCGGCGTCGAGGCGCCCACGCCGCCCGACAGCACGCCGCGGCCGCCGCCCGTGCGGCTCACCGAGGCGGCATGGCGGATGTCCGAATGGAAGCGGCTACCCTGTTTTCGCTCCGACATGGGTGGCGACCGCAAGGAGCCGTTCACGCTGCAATGGGTGTCGGAGCCCGCCACGATACGCGACCGGCTGCGCGCGCAGGGCTGGATCGAGGGCACCGACATATCGGCGCGCAGCCTGCTCTCGCTTGCCTCGCCCGACGTCGCGGCGGTGGCGCTGCCGGTCTTGCCGAAGCTCGACAACGGCGTGCCGTCGTCGCTGGTGTTCATGCGGCCGGGCGAGTCGCGCGAGGAACGCTACGTGCTGCGCTTCTGGCCGAGCGGCTATGCGGTCGACAACGGCACCTCGGCCGCGCCGCTGTGGGTCGGCGCTTTGGCGCACGAACGGCTGTCGCGGCCATCGTGGCCGATCAACATTCTGCGCATCGACAAGGAAACGACCGCGCTCGCGGCAAGCGCGAAATCGGGCGCGGCACTCGGTGCGACGGTTCTCGCGGAAGTGGCATGTCACGGCGTGCCGGTGTCGCTGCTCGTTTCGCCGGGAAATTGAGTTCACGGACAAAGCGGCTGTTGCGTCATATGCGGCGCATAGACGATATGCCGTGCGTAGACGAACGGAAAAACATGTCGGCGCCCGAGCGCCATTGGAAATTCGCGTATTGCAATCGGTGACCTCAGCACGGGCTTTTCCGATCGATCACGATCGGCACGATTTGCCACAAGTCATTAACCGCAAGTCATTTGCCGCAATTGATCGCGCAATGAATGACCGCGAAAAAACCAGAAAGCGAATTACGCGGTAATTGCCATACGGGGAATGACTCGTGCCGCGATTCGCGCGTACCGATTGCAAACCGGCAACCGCATGCGACATATGTCACGCGAATCTCCGTTGCACAAATGCAACGAAAAGACGCAATGAAAAGCAGTGAGAAACCATTACCGCTGCTGTCCCGCGCTTTCTCCCATTCCATCGTTTCCACCCGGCTCTTTCCACCGCATGGCCCATTCTTATTCACTCGCGCAATTCACAATATAGTGAGAAAAAATCAAACTGATTCCACAGATACCCACCCTATTTTTTTGCCCAATTGCACACTTTGACGTTATCGTCTCGAAGCGACCTGAATTCGTAGATCAATAGGAGTCCCGTGTGCGGAATCGATTGACGTCCAGCATGAAGAAAGACCGCAAATCCGCAGTACTCGGCAGCCACCGCTCGCGTATTTCCAGACTCACTCCCAGGCTATCTCTTTGCATCAGCCTGCTGATGTTCGGCGCCGGCTACTCCGCTTATAGCGTTGCCGGCGTTTCGGTATTGCGTCCGCCGCGAGAAGCGCTCGCGAATAGTCCGCTCGAAGTCACGATCGTCTATTCCGGCGACGCACCCAACGGCACCGAGGTCGACGTTCCGGCACAACTGAATATCTCGCTCAGCAATCCGGACGTGATCCCGAGGCCGCTGGCGCTCGCGCGCGAAAGCGGCGTGCCCGATCATCTGAAGCTCGCCGCGGGAGAACTCAAGGCGGTCCGCTATGTCGGCGCGTGGCCCGAATGGGCGCGCGGCGCGATGAAGATCGACGTGCCCGATCTCGACGTGTCGCCCTCGTTCGTCCTGCTCACGCGAGCGCCACGCGGCAGGGGCACGGCGCTCGCGTCGGCTGACGGTACGCCGGACGCTGCGGCAAGCGTTTCGAAGAGCGAACCATCCCAAACCAGCCTGATCGCATCGTCGCCGGCACCGGCGCGCCCCGCCGCGCCGGTGCCCGAAATCAACAGCTTCCTCAGCCGCTTCTCCGCCTACGAGCCCATGTATTTCGCCGACGGCTCGAATGGCGAGAACCTCGCGAAATTCCAGCTGAGCTTCAAGTTCCGCCTCGTCACGCCGGACGATCCGCGCTCGCGAGGCTTCGCCGACAATCTTTATTTCGGCTATACGCAAACTTCGCTGTGGGATCTCGGCGCGTACTCCGCGCCATTCCGCGACACGAGCTATATGCCGGCGCTGTTCTATTACCTCGAAGACACGGGCTGGAAGAGCAAGTGGTGGAGCAAGATGGGGCTGATGGCCGGCTACGAACACGAGTCGAATGGACGCGACGGTCCCGAATCGCGCGGCATCGACATCTTCTTCGTCAAGCCGATCTGGGATTTCGGCGACCTCAACGGCAACCATCTGACCGTGGCGCCGAAGGTCTACTACTACGCCCATATTGCCGGCGAGAACCACGACATCACCGACTATCGCGGCTATATGGACCTGCTGCTCAAATACGGCAGCACCGACAGCTGGCAAATCGCGACGACGCTTCGCAAAGGCATGAAGGGCGGCAAAGGCAGTATCGATACGCAGTTCACCTATCCATTGGCGAAGCTCATCAATAACCGCTGGGGTGGCTTCCTGTGGGTCGGGTTCTTCACAGGATACGGAGAAGACATTCTCGACTACAATCAGCACCGCTGGATTGCGCGCATCGGCTATAGCATTACGCGCTAAGCCGACGTTGTTCAGCCATGCAGACGAAGGGCCGCACGCGGCCCTTTTCTTTCGTCGATAACGGCGCCACCTCGTGCCGGAAGCTGATCGAAAGTTCTCCCGGGTTCTTCCCCGATCCCAACTCAAGCCCGACCGGAAGCTCACCAGAAGCTCACTTGAAGCTCATTCAGCCCGACCGAAGTTCGCCCAAAGCGAATTGCAATCTTCCGGGGCACGTCAATAATTAAGTAGCTTGTGAATCCTGTGTGCACGAACAGACGGGCACACTGCCGCGGATTTCTCTAGAGTTGAAGGGTCGCCGGTCAATCCGGGCTGGCCACGCCGCGCTGATTCGCCAGCGTACATTCAAACTCCAAGGAAAAACCAATGAAAACTGCTCTCCTTAAAGACGTGTCGACCATTTCCAACGGGCAAGCCGGGTTAGTCGTGCATCGAAATAGTGCACCGCTGATCCTCAAGAACGAAATTCACCCGGAACAGATCCGGGACAATCTGCCGGGCCGCCAAGGCGGCGTCGGCTTTCTGTTTCACGCCACCGACTGGGAAACGCTTTCATTTTCTTTTCACAACGTTCGTCCCCGGAGCGAATCGTTCGAAGAGGAACTCTGGAATACCAAGCCCTTTATCGCCTCGCCGATCTATTCGGGCTCACAGGTGATCGGCGCCAATATCGCGTGCCCGGTGCCGCTCGAAATGTGGCTGGGCAGTCCGCGCGGCATCAAGCGTTTCCGCGAAACGCAATTTTTTCCGGCACTCGAACTCGCCCGGGAAGCGGGACTCGGCATGATCGCGATGGGCGCCTCGACGCCGTACGCGTGCAATTACGGCGCGCTGCCGCGCCCGATCAAGCCGCCTCACATCACGACCGGCCACGCGGCCACCGCCGCGATGCTCAAGGACTGGGCGATGCACTGCTGCGACCAGCTCGACCTCGAATTCGGCAAGACGAAGCTCGCGCTGTTCGGCGCGGCCGGCCGGCTCGGTACGACGGTCGCCAAGTACCTGCTCTACAAGGACGCGCCGCGCGAACTGATCCTGATCGACCTGCCGGACAAGATGAACCTGCTGATCGACCAGGCGAGAGAACTGCTCGCGTCGGACCTGCTCGGCAAGTCGAAGGTCTCGGTGCATACGTTCAGCCCCGATACGCAACTGCCCGCCTTCGATGGCGCGATTCTCGCGAGCAGCACGAGCGTCCCCTACCTCACCGCCGCCGATCTCAAGCGCGCGCAGTTCTGGATCGACGACTCGCATCCGCGCGCGGCGAGCGTCGAGGCCGAACTCGCTTCGCGCGGCCATACGCTCTATATCGAATGCTTCGCCCGCGGCCCGGCCGGACTCGATACCGCATTCCCGTTCCGGCTGCCGTCCACGCGCGACTGCTACACCTGCTTCGCCGAAGGCTATTCGGCCTGGCAGGAAGGTATCGCCTCCGATTTCATCATTGGCAGCCCGCCCGTGTGGTCCGTCTCTTATACTCACAGTCTCCTCAAGAAAAACGGCTTTTCGGTCGGTCCGTTCCACGGCAAGAACGGCGCGCCGGTCAGCCTCGAGGGACTGGATGCGCATCGATTCAATACGCATGAGTTGATGGGGTCGTAACGTGAACGGAGGCCTGATGGCGATATCACGCGAAACGATGCGGGATATGCTCGAAAGAAGCAGGTTTGCGATCCGGTGGGGAGGCGCACTCGGCCTCCTGTGCCACCCCATCTATTACGTCGTCTGGACCTACATCCTTCCGCAGCCCTACGACAACCTGATGCTGCGGCTCAGCGCGGCGGCCGTGTGCATTCCGCTGCTGTTCCAGTCGCGCTGGCCGAAGCGCGACAACCACTATCTGCTGATCTACTGGCATTGCTGCCTGATCTACGTGCTGCCGTTCGTCTGCACGTTTCTGACGGTCAGAAACGATTTCTCCACGATGTGGATGATGACCGAGGTCATGATGATCTTCATTCTGGCCTTGTGCATCGACAATCCGCTGCTGCTGATGGCCTGCATCGGCATCGGCGTGTTCTCCGGCGGCTTCGCCGCGGTGCTCAGCGCGCCGCACCCGGTCGTGCTCAGCGCCGAAGACAAATCGAATATCGCACTGCTGCCGGTGGTCGTGCTGTGCAGCATGGCGTTCAGCCACGCCATCAGCAAGGGGCGCATCTTCGTCGAAAAGAATCGCGCGCTGCAGGCGCTCGCGGGCTCCATCGCGCATGAAATGCGCAATCCGCTGAGCCAGCTGCGCCATGTGCTCGACCGCGTCCAGGAAGCGCTGCCCGCCGTGACCGAGCCCGGCGAAGCGACGACCCTCACGCACGGCCGGGCGTCCGTGCTGTACAACCATCTCGCCCAGGGGCAGCTGTCGATCGAGCGCGGCCTGCGCATCATCGCGATGACGCTCGACGAAGTCAGCGCGAAATCGATCCGCTCCGACAGCCTGAGCTACCTGCACGCGGCGGCCACCACGCGCAAGGCGCTCGAGGAATACGGCTTCGACAACGACAACGAGCGCGCGAAAATCAGCATCGCCGTCAGGAAGGACTTCATCTTCAAGGTCGACGAAACGGTCTATCTGTTCACGCTGTTCAACCTGATCAAGAACTCGCTCTATCACATTGCCCCGTATCCGCAGGCCACGCTCACGCTGATCGTCGAGCGCAATAAGGTGATCGTGCGCGACACTGGCGCGGGCATCGCCGCCGAGCTTATTCCGCATCTGTTCGAGCCGTTTCGCACGGCCGGCAATTCGGGCGGCACGGGGCTCGGGCTCGCCTACTGCCAGCGCGCGATGCGCGCGTTCGGCGGCAACATCGAATGCCAGTCGGAAGTCGGCAAGTTCACCGAGTTCACGCTGAGCTTTCCGGCCGTGTCGGCCGAGGAAGTCGCGGACCACGAGCGGCGGATCTTCGAGCGCGCGATGCCGGTGTTCCGCGGCAAGCGCGTGCTCGTCGTCGACGACGACAACACGCTGCGTGCCCGCACCCGCCGCGTGCTGACCAAGGCCGGTGCCTACGTGAGCGAGGCGCAAAGCGGCGAAGTCGCGCTCGCCACGCTGCGCCGCGCGTCGCCCTACGACCTCGTGCTGATGGACATCAGCATGCCGGGCCTGGACGGCTATGCGACGACCGAGCGGATTCGCGCCGAGCGCGAATGTCCGAACCGCAACGTGCTGATCGCGGCCTATACCGCCGAGCCCGGCAACGCGGTGCGCCTGCGCTCGCGCCGCGCCGGCATGGACGAGATCATCAGCAAGACGTCGAGCGTGCAGGAACTGATCACCGCGCTGCAGGCGCTGTTCGAGAACGGCACGCGGCACGATGCGGGGCTGCGGCCCGACGGCCTGATCGGCCGCTCGATCCTCGTCGCCGACGACGACACCTACAGCCGGCTCGTCGCGAAGGCCTATCTGGAGCGCTGCGGCGCGAGCGTGGTCGAGGCCGAACACGGCCAGGCCGTGCTGACGCGCCTGCAGGAAGACGGCTTTATCGACGCGATCCTGATGGACATGAACATGCCGGGCATGAGCGGCATCGACACGACGAAGGCGATCCGCGCGCGTACCGACGCCTACGCCACGGTGCCGGTCATCGCGCTCACGAGCCATTCCGACTCCGAATCGATCCAGGCCTGTCTCGCAGCCGGCATGAACGAAGTGATGATCAAACCGGTGCAGGCCGGCGCGCTCTATGCATGTCTCGCGCGCCAGTTCGGCACGCATGGTCAAGGCGCCGCGCAAGCGGCGGCGAGCCTCGCCGCAGCCACGCAGACGGAACCCGCGGACGCGCCGCTCGCGCCGACGATGCCAGATGCATCAATCACTCCCGCGAGCCCGCTTGCGGCCGTGCCCGAAGACAACCTGCTCGACGAGGAACATCTCGAAGAACTGGCCGCGCTCGATCTGCTCGACGAATCGTTCATCAACGGTATCGAGCAGATCCGCACGCTCGTGACACAGCTCGTGGCGAGCACCGCGGCCGTCGACCTCAAGGCGACGCACGTGGCCTTGCATGCGCTGCTCGGCGTCAGCGGCAACATCGGCGCAAAGGCGCTGCATGGTTATGCGCGGCAGATCTATCCGCGCGTAATCGCGGGCGAGTGGCCGCTCGAAACCGACTGGCTCGCGCAAATCCGCGTGCTGAGCACGCGTTCGGCCGATGCGCTGCAGCGCCACCATGCAGCGGCGAACGCGCGGCACGATCATCGCGATGCGATGAGCGATTGAGCGTGCCCGAGGGTGAGCGGCGCGTGATGGTGCGCGATGGTGCGTGACGGCGCGTAGCGTTGCCGGGTTCAGCCCGGCTCAACCAGACGCAACCCGGCACACCCCCCGCTCATTTCAATCGCCCGCGCCCTCGGCACGGCTCGTCAGGCTGGCAAAGCCGAGGTTCGGAAAGCCCATCGTGACCGTGGTGCCCTCTCCGACCGTCGATTCGACGCCGAGCCGCCCGCCGAACGACTGCATGATGCGATTGCAGAAGATCATCCCCATGCCATGCCCGCCGGCTCCAGCATAGGTCGTCACCGGGTCCTGCAGCAGCCGCGCCTTGACCTCGGGCGCGATCCCGGGGCCGTTGTCGCGCAGGCGGATCTCGGGCTCCGGATTCTCGACCACTTCGAGCCACAGCGACGGTGCGGCCGTGTCGCCGAGCGCGCGCAACGCATTCGACATCAGCGACGACAGCACGAGCGCGACGCAATTGGGCATCGCGCGCACGACGAAATCGCCCTGCACGTCGACCCGAATCCAGTCGCGCTGCGTACCGACGAACGGGTAGGTGTCGAGCAGCGACGCGATCAGCCGGGTCGCCTTGATCTCGCGCCCGCCCGTCTCCGAGGCCGACGGCTGGCCGCCGCTCTTGTGCACGGTCGCCCAGAACGACGAGATCAGCGTGAGGCAATACTGCGCGTTGTCGAGCATCGAGCGCGCCGCGTCGCCGATCTCCTTCTGCCGGTCGGGATCGTACTGCTCGGCGACGTCGTTCTCGACCGAGCGCGCGAACAGCGAAATCGCCGCGAGCGGCGTGTTCAGTTCATGGGCGAGGAAGGCCAGCGTTTCGTCCATCGCGAGCAGACGCTGTTGCCGCGTTTCGCGTTCCGCGTAGCGCGCGATCGCCAGTTGCAGCACCTCGCGCACCTTCTCCGTGCGCAGCGGCTTTTCGAGAATGCGGAAGACGTCGCCGGTATTGACCGTTTGCAGCAGCATGTCCTTGTCCGCATAGGCGGTCACGAGGATGCGGATGATCTGCGGATACTCCTGCGCGACCTGGCGCAGCAGGTCGTCGCCGTCGCGGCCCGGCATCCGGTAGTCGGTCACGAGTACGGCGATCTCGGCGCCGTGCGTGCCGAGCAGCTCGATCGCCTCGTCCGCGCTCTGCGCGACGTGCACGCAGTAATCGGCACGAATCGCACGGGAGAAATGGTTGCGCGACATCTCCTCGTCGTCGACGAACAGAACGGAAAACGGTGGCTGCGTCGTGTCACTCATTGCTTTCCCAACGAATAGCGGTTGTTGCCGCCGATTATTGAACAGGTGTCCCCGCGAGGATCATATACAAAGCGGCGGCGCGGCGTGAACCCATGCGTGCCGTGCGAATCGTCCCTCTATGCGAGGCGCATCGATGCCTGGTGCAATGGCACCAGGGGCCGCCGCCCGTTGGCCCTTGGGCATCCCCATTGGCAGTAGTGGCTTCATGCATATCGTCGAATTACGATATATAATTCGTCCAGTAGCGATGCAATCGCGCGGGCGCCCTTCGGCGTTCCGTGTGCCGGTTGTCGAATCAGCTTGAAAACGATCCAGATGACACCCGATTTCGACGCGATCCACAAAGCGCTGGCCAATCCGGTCCGCCGGGAGATTCTCGGCTGGCTGCGCGAGCCGGGCGTGCATTTCGCCGATCAGGAGTTCCCGCTCGAGCACGGCGTGTGCGCGGGCATGATCGACGAACGTTGCGGACTGTCGCAGTCCACCGTGTCGGCGCACCTCGCCGCGCTGCAGCGCGCGGGGCTCGTCACGTCGAAACGGGTCGGCCAATGGGTGTTTTTCAAGCGCAACGAGCCCGTCATTCAGGCGTTCCTCGAACACATGAACGCGCAGCTCTGAGCAGCGTATTCGCATCGCCGCGCTTCCTTTTTCACGCAGTCTTTCAAGGCGCCGGGCCCGGCCCGCCGCCAAAGGTGAACTCTCATGCCGACTCTTTTCGATCCGCTGCAAATTGGCGACCTTACGCTGTCGAACCGCATCATCATGGCGCCGCTCACGCGTCAGCGCGCCGAGGAAATCCGCGTGCCGAACGCGCTGATGGCGCGCCACTACGCCGAGCGCGCGAGCGCCGGCCTGATCCTCAGCGAAGCGACCTCGGTGACGCCGCAGGGCGTCGGCTACGCGGAAACGCCGGGCATCTGGTCGCAGGAACAGGTCGAAGGCTGGAAGCTCGTCACGCAGGCCGTGCACGATGCGGGCGGCAAGATCTTCCTGCAGCTGTGGCACGTCGGCCGCATTTCGGACCCGGTGTTCCTGAACGGCGAACTGCCGGTCGCGCCGAGCGCGATCGCGGCCGGCGGCCACGTGAGCCTCGTGCGCCCCGAGCGTCCGTTCGTGACGCCGCGCGCGCTCGAACTCGACGAAATCGCCGGCGTGGTCGAAGCGTTCCGCAAGGGCGCTGAAAACGCCAAGGCCGCCGGCTTCGACGGCGTCGAAATACATGGCGCGAACGGCTATCTGCTCGACCAGTTCCTGCAGGACAGCACCAACAAGCGCACCGACGCTTACGGCGGCCCGATCGAAAACCGCGCGCGTCTGCTGCTCGAAATCACCGACGCGTGCATCGGCGTGTGGGGCGCAAACCGCGTCGGCGTGCATCTGGCACCGCGCCGCGATTCGCACACGATGGGCGATTCGGACCCGGCCGCGACGTTCGGCTATGTCGCACGCGAACTCGGCAAGCGCAAGATCGCGTTCATCGCCGCGCGCGAAGCGCTCGGCGAGGACCGCCTCGGCCCGCAATTGAAGAAGGCATTCGGCGGCCCGTACATCGCGAACGAAAAGTTCACGAAAGAAACCGCGCAGCAGGTGCTCGACGCCGGTGAAGCGGATGCGGTGGCGTGGGGTCAGCTGTTTATCGCGAACCCGGACCTCGTGCGCCGCTTCGAGACCGACGCGCCGCTGAACAAGCCGAATCCGGCCACGTTCTACGCGCGCGGCGAAGTCGGCTATACCGACTATCCGACGCTGGAAGAAGTGCAGTAAGCAGCGGGTGGCATCAGCGGCAGCGCGGGCCGACCGCCGCTGCCGTCAAACCCGTATGGCGGGCGTGACCGGAGATCGCTTCGGTCACGCCCGCCGTTTTTTTGCACCGGCAACACGCGCCCCCCCAACGCGCCCGCCCCAACATGGCCGCGCGCGAGGCTACACTCGTGGCATCCCGCCACCTACCTCGCCGCTGCCGCCGATGAACCTGATGAACGCCTTGCAGATCGCGCTGCACCTCGACCAGCACCTGAGCACGCTGATCCTGCAATTCGGCTCCGCGGTCTATGCGCTGCTGTTCGTCGTCGTATTCGTCGAGTACGGTTTTCTGCCGCTGTTCTTCCTGCCCGGCGATCCGCTGATTTTCATCTGCGGCGCGCTGGCGGCCACCGGCGCGCTCAACGTCTGGATCGTCGCGCCCGTGCTGTTCGTCGCGACGGTGGGCGGCAGCATCGTCGGCTATGGATTGGGCCGCGCGGTCGGCGAGAGGGTCTATACCTCGAACTACGCATGGCTGAACCGCGCCGCGCTGCAACGCGCGCACGCGTTCAGCGAAGCGCGCGGCCGCCTGACCTTCCTGCTGTCGCCGTACATCGCCGTGGTGCGCACGTTCGCGCCGTTCGCCGCCGGCGTCTCGCACATGACCTTCGCGCGCTTCGCGACCTATGTCACCGCCGGCGCCGCGCTATGGGTCGTCTCGCTGATCGCGGCCGGCTATCTGTTCGGCAACGTGCCGGTGGTCCACGAGCATCTGAGCACGCTGGTGCTGCTCGGCATCGTGCTCGGCGCCGCCATGCTGGCCGGCGGCGCGCTCTGGCGTTTTCTCGGCCGCCGCGCGCGTGCCCGCTGATGTTGCTTGCTGAAGTCTCCCGCTCGCGTCGCCATGAGACTCGCCGGCCGGGTCATGCTCATCGCCGCTGGCTTGACCCGAACAAGATGTGAAGGTAACCTTCATAGTTAACCTTCACCTCATCTCGCCGCATGAGCACTCCCCTCTCGCCGGTAACACCGGAAGCGCTGCATGCGCTGGCCGAAGACCTGCGCGTGCTGAACAGCAAGCTGCGCCGGCGTCTGCGCGAAGAAGCCCACGTGGGCGACTTCACGCCGTCGCAGGTACAGGTGCTGACGCAGCTCGAACGCGAAGGCCCGGCGACCGTCAGCGCGCTCGCGCGTGCGCACGGCATGCGTCCGCAGTCGATGGGGGAAACGCTCGCGGCACTGAAAGCCGCCGGGCTCGTGAGCGGCACGCCCGATCCCAACGACGGGCGGCAAACGGTTCTCTCGCTCACGCCGAGTTTTCGCAGGAAGGTCAAGGCAAGCCGCGCGGCGCGCGAAGACTGGCTGTATCGCACGATACAGACGCACTTCTCGCCGGCCGAGCAGCAACAACTCGCGACGGGCGTCGATCTGCTCAAACGCCTCGTCGATTCATAACGCGCGACTCGCATTCGCGCTCACCCTATTCGCCACTCGCAGGAGCACTCCATGGCACTCACCACTCTCGACGCCAGAATCGCACTGGTCGTCGTCGATCTGCAGCGCGGCGTCGTCGCGCTGCCCACCGCGCATCCGGCTGGCGAAATCGTCGAGCGTTCGGTCACGCTGCTCGACGCGTTCCGCCGCCACGGCCTGCCCGTCGTGCTCGTGAACGTCACGGCCGGCGCCCCGGGGCGCACCGAACAGGGCCGTCCCCCCGGCGATTTCCCGGCCGGTTTCGCGGACCTGCTGCCCGAGCTGAAGCAGCAGCCGTCGGACCACGTCGTGACCAAGCGCACCTGGGGCGCGTTCACGAACACGGACCTCGCCGCGTATCTGGACGGCCAGGGCGTCACGCAGGTGGTGCTCACCGGCATCGCGACCAGCATCGGCGTCGAATCGACCGCGCGCTTCGCGAGCGAACTCGGCCTGAACGTGACGCTCGTCGTCGACGCAATGACCGACCTCAACGCCGACGCGCACGTCAACAGCATCACGCGCATCTTCCCCCGCCTCGGCGAAACCGGCACGACGCAGGAAGTGCTCGCCCTGCTCGAAAGCTCACGCGCCTGAGCGGGCTTCATCGAGCGGGTCATCGAGCGTGTCTCCGGGCAGGTCATCGAGCAGGTGCCGTAAGCAGGAGTCGTAAGCGGGCGCCATGAGCCCGTGCCATGAACAGCCGTCAGCGGCGGCCGTTCATGGCTCACATGTATGCACGCATGCGCGCCCACCATCCGGCGCCAAGGAAACCTCGCCGTGAGCTCCACGTTCCGTTCGCTGCGCAATTTCAACTACCGCGTCTGGGCGAGCGGCGCCATCGTCTCGAACATCGGCACATGGATGCAGCGCACGGCGCAGGACTGGCTCGTGCTCACCGAACTCACGCATCACAACGCGACGGCGGTCGGCATCGTCATGTCGCTGCAGTTCGGCCCGCAGATGCTGTTGCTGCCGCTCACCGGCTATGCGGCCGATCACTTCGACCGCCGCAAGCTGCTGTTCGCGACCCAGGCGGCGATGGGCACGCTGGCGCTCGTGCTCGGTCTGCTCACCGTGACCGGGCTCGCGCAGTTGTGGCAGGTCTATCTGTTCGCGGGACTGCTCGGCTGCGTGACCGCCTTCGATTCCCCCGCGCGTCAAACCTTCGTCTCCGACCTGGTCGGCGAGGCCGATCTCGCCAATGCGGTCGGGCTCAACTCGACCTCGTTCAACGCCGCGCGCATGATCGGGCCGGCCGTCGCGGGCCTGCTGATCGCCTCGGTCGGCACCGGCTGGGTGTTCCTGATCAACGCGCTGTCGTTCGTCGCCGTGCTCGGCGCGCTGCGCATGCTGCGCCTGCACGAACTGCACAGCAAGCCGCTCGCGGTGCGCACGCGCGGCAGCTTCGTCGAAGGCTTCAAATACGTCTGGAAGCGCCCCGATCTGAAGGCGGCGCTGCTGATGCTGTTCCTGATCGGCACCTTCGGCCTGAACTTCCCGATCTTCATCTCGACGATGGCGGTCACCGCGTTTCATGCGGGCGCGGGCGAGTACGGCGTGCTCAGCTCGACGATGGCGATCGGCTCGGTCACGGGCGCGCTGCTCGCGGCGCGCCGCGCGCGGCCGCGCATGGCGCTGCTGCTCGGCGCCGCCTCGGTGTTCGGCGCCGGCTGCACGGCGGCTGCGCTGATGCCGAACTACGTGCTGTTCGGCCTCGTGCTCATCATCATCGGCGTCTCGACGCAAACCTTCACGACCTCGACCAACAGCCTCGTACAACTGACCACCGAGCCCGCGATGCGCGGCCGCGTGATCGCGATCCTGCTGGCGCTTTCGCTCGGCGGCACGCCGCTCGGCGCGCCGGTGGTCGGCTGGGTCGCCGATCATTTCGGGCCGCGCTGGGCGCTCGGCGTGGGCGCGGCCTCGGGCTTCAGCGCGGCGCTGGTCGGCCTCGCCTATCTGATGCGGCATCGCGGGCTGCGCTTTTACCTGGCAGGCGGGCGCCTGCGTTACAGCATCGACGACCCGCGCCCGGTCGCCGCCGCGGTCATGACGGATGCCGTGGCGACGGTGCAGCGCGGCACGCTCGACGCAGCCGAAGAGGATGCGGCTTCGAGCGTGTAAAACGCGCCGCGCCATGCAGTGGCCGAACCTCGGCGCTTCGACGCCTCAGAACCCGCCCACGCCGCGCGTGACGAGCGCATAAGGTCCGCTCGTCAACTGCTCCCTGAGAAACTCGATGCACACCTGAATCCGCGCCGACGACGACAACCGCTCGGCCGTCACGGCCCACACGTCGGCCGGCTGCAGATACGCCGGCAGAATCCGCACGAGTTCGCCCGAGCGCAGGCTTTCGGCGACGTCCCAGATCGACACCATCACGATCCCGTAACCGTCCCGCGCCCATTGCACGACGATGTCGCTCAGATTCGACGCGACCGTGCCCGTCACCTTCACGCTCTTCTCGCCATGCGGCCCGGCGAGACGCCACACGCCGAAGCGGTCGTCGCGGCCGCGAAACAACAGGCAGTCGTGCTGCGCGAGGTCGGCGGGTTCGAGCGGCACGCCGCGCCGCTCCAGATAAGCCGGCGAGGCGCACAGAATGCGCGCGCTCTCCACCATCTTGTGCGCGATCAGATGCGGCTCCTGCACTTCGCCGACGCGCACGTCGATGTCGAAGTTCTCGCCGACCACATCGGCGCGCCGGTCCAGCAGTTCGAGCCAGATTTCGAGGTTCGGGTGGCGCTCGCGCAGCATCGTGAGAATCGGCGAGACATGCTTGCGGCCGAGCCGCAAGCTCGTGCTGATGCGCAGCACGCCGCGCAGCTCCGTGCGGCGATCGGCGAACGCGTCGGTCATGCCCTGCACGTCGTCGAGAATTTTCTGCGCCCACTGCAAAGCGGTTTCGCCATCGCTCGTCACGCTCACGCTGCGCGTGGTGCGCTGAAACAGCTTCACGCCGAGACCGGCCTCGAGCATCGCGATGCGCTTGCTCACATGCGACGGCGACAGGCCCATTTCCGTCGACGCCGCGACGAAGCTGCCGCGCCGCGCGATATGGCAAAACAGCTGCAGATCGCGCAGGAAGGATTCATTCGTGGCTGTGAGCGCATTCTGATTTGACATCTGGTCGCATTGTGTCGGGACGGAACTCTATTACCCTAGTCGTAACGGCTGAGTTGAGCAAGCGCCGGTCGGCAAGCCCAGGCGATTCATGCCGCACTGCGGCAACGCCCACCAGGAAAGTCCTGGCTTGCGAAGTCCTGCATTACAGGCGCCAATGATCCAGCCATAGAAGCTGACAAAAACACACTCTGATCAGGAGACGATATGGAAACGAACGCATCGGCAAGCGGCGGGCACGGCTCGCAGGCTCGCAAGGCAACCGCCAGCGGCTGGATCGGCTCGGCGCTCGAGTACTACGACTTCTTCATCTACGCTCAGGCCGCGGCCCTGATCTTCCCTCAGTTGTTCTTCCCTTCCGGCAATCCGAAGATCGCGATCGTCGCCTCGCTCGCCACCTACGGCGTCGGCTACGTGGCGCGGCCGATCGGCGCGCTCTTTCTCGGGCACTGGGGCGACACGCACGGCCGCAAGAACGTGCTGCTCCTCTGCATGTTCCTGATGGGGCTCTCGACGATGGCGGTCGGCCTGCTGCCGACCTATCACCAGATCGGCTTCCTCGCGCCGGTGCTGCTCGTCGTGCTGCGCCTGATCCAGGGCTTCGCGGTCGCCGGGGAAATCTCGGGCGCCAGTTCGATGATTCTCGAACACGCGCCATTCGGGCGGCGCGGCTACTACGCAAGCTTCACGCTGCAAGGCGTGCAGGCCGGGCAGATTCTCGCCGCCGCGGTGTTCCTGCCGCTCGCCTATTACATGGACGACAGCTCGTTCAACTCGTGGGGCTGGCGCATCCCGTTCCTGCTCAGCTCGGTCGTGCTGATCGCCGGCTACATCATCCGCCGCGAAGTCGAGGAAACCCCGGCGTTCGAGAAGGAAGACGCGAGCGGCGGCGTGCCGCGCTCGCCGATCGTCGAGGCATTCAAGTACAACTGGGCCGATATGCTGCGCGTGGTGCTGTGCTCGCTGATGAACGTGATCCCGGTGGTCGCGACGATTTTCGGCGCGGCCTATGCGGTGCAGGCGTCGTACGGGATCGGCTTTTCGAAGAGCGTGTACCTGTGGATTCCGGTGGTCGGCAACATCGTCGCGGTGCTCGTGATTCCGTACGTCGGCAATCTGTCCGACCGTATCGGGCGGCGTCTGCCGATCATCGTCGGCGCGCTCGGCTCCGGGCTGCTCGCCTTCGGCTATCTCTACGCGATCAGCATCCGCAACGTGCCGCTCGCGATGGTGATGTCGATCCTGATGTGGGGCGTCATCTACCAGGGCTACAACGCGATCTTCCCGAGCTTCTATCCGGAACTGTTCCCGACCCGCTCGCGCGTCTCGGCGATGGCGATCGGCCAGAACGTCGGCACGACGATCACCGCGCTGCTGCCCGCGCTGTTCGCCTACGTCGCGCCGCCGGGATCGAACAACGTGCCGCTCACGATCGGCGCGATCACGTTCGGCATCACGATCGTCTGCGCGATCACCGCGTGGAACACCCGCGAAAACTTCCGCGTGAAGCTCAGCGACCTCGGCGAGAAGGACGCGGTGCCGATCGACAAGCAGAGCTACGAGACGATGCGCGCACAAAGCATGGCCGACGCGAAAAAGGCCGTTGCCTGAGCCCCGGCTTGAATCTGAACTCGAGCCCGAGCCTGAACCTGGGCTCGAGCGGATTTTTTTAAACCCACTTCATTGCACCGACTTCAGAGGAACCGCTTCATGAACAGCACCCGGATCGCCGTGGCCGGCGCGGGCTACATCGGCCGCGCGCATATGGCCGTCGCGCAACGCAGCGCCACCGGCATGCTCTCGGCGATCGTCGACCCCTCACCCGCCGCCGCCGCGATCGCGGCCGAGGCCGGCGTGCCGCTCTACCGCACGCTCGACGAACTGCTCGAACGCGACCGTCCCGACGGCGTGATTCTGGCGACGCCGAACCAGTTGCACGTCGAGCACGCCTCGCGCTGTCTCGCGGCCCGGGTGCCGACGCTGCTCGAAAAGCCGATTGCGCCGAGCGTCGAGGAAGCCGAGGCGCTCGTGGCCGAAGCGGACGCGAGCGGCGTGCCGCTGCTGATCGGCCATCATCGCGCGCACAGCCCGATCATGGCGCGCGCGCGGCAGCTGATCGACGAAGGCCGGCTCGGCCAGCTCGTCGCGGTCATGGGCAGCGCGGTGTTCTTCAAGCCCGACGAGTATTTCGCCGACGCCGAATGGCGGCGCCAGCCGGGCGGCGGCCCGATTCTGCTGAACATGATTCACGAGGTGCACAACCTGCGCATGCTGTGCGGCGATATCGTCGCGGTGCAGGCTTTCTCGTCGCATGCGACGCGCGGCTTTCCGGTCGAAGACACGGTGGCGATCAACCTGCGCTTCGCCAACGGCGCGCTCGGCAGCTTCATGCTGTCCGACACGGCCGCGAGCGCGCGCAGCTGGGAGCAGACCTCGCAGGAAAACAAGGCGTACCCGTCGTATGCCGATGAAGACTGCTACGTGATCGCCGGCACGTTCGGCTCGCTCTCGGTGCCGACGATGCGCCTGAAAACCTACGGCAAGGCCGAGGACCGTTCGTGGTGGAAGCCGTTCGACGTCAGCGTTGCCGAAATGACGCGCGACGATCCGCTCAAGCTGCAACTCGAACACTTCGTGCGCGTGATTCGTCGCGAGGAACCGCCGCTCGTCAGCGCGCGCGACGGCTTGCAGAATCTGCGCATTACCGAGGCGATCGTCGAGGCGGCCAGAACGGGCTCGGTCGTCGAAACGGTGTCCACGGCGGCGGCCGCGCATTAAAATGCGCAGGCAGGCTGCAACCCTTCAATTCACCATTCAGATACGCTAAAGCTAAATGAAAACCTTCGTGATGTTGCACGGTATCAACCACAACATGTTCGGCAAGCGCGACCCCGCGCAATACGGCACGATCACGCTCGCCGAAATCGACGAGCGTCTGCGCGTCCTCGGCGACGAACTCGGCGTGCGCGTCGAGAGCTTTCAGACCAATAGCGAAGCCGAGATGTGCGAGCGCATCCACAAGGCGTTCCTCGACAACGCCGACGGCGTGATGATCAATGCGGGCGCGTGGACCCATTACAGCTACGGCATTCGCGACGCGCTCGCGATCCTGACGGTGCCAGTGGTCGAGATCCACATGTCGAACATTCATGCGCGCGAGCCGTTCCGCCATCTGTCGGTGTTCGCAGAGATCGCCAAGGGACAGATTTGCGGGTTCGGCGTGGACAGCTATCTGCTCGGGCTGCGCGCGGCGGTGTCGGCGGCGGCGGCCTGACGTTGCACGGTCGCGCGGTTGCCCCGAGCAAGTTGCACTGAGCGGCCGCACAAGCCTACGGACGGGTTGACTCCACGCTTAACGCCACGCTTCGGTCAGCTCGTTCGCCAGCACCATTTTTTCGCGGACCGCTTCCACGAAGCTCGCGTCGATACCACCCTGCGCCTTCAGGAATTTCAGCGCGGCCGAATGCACGACCCGCATCGCCCCACCGTCGATGCCTTTCATCCGCGCCGCGCCGCGCCGCGTTTCTTCGACCAGATCGCGCGCCCCCGTGAAATCGGGCGCCAAACCGCATTGCGCGTCGAAGCTGGCGCGTAAGCTCGCCGCGTATTCGCGCGACTGGCCGAGCCGGTCCATGTCGATCAGCAGATCGACACCGTCCCCCATGCGCAACGCGCAAAGCATCCACAACGCGACGAAGGCGCGATACGCGTTCTCGCCTTCCACCGTGCGCGCGTATTGCTCGCAGGCCATCGCATAGGCGTCGTCCGGCATCGACGCCATGAGCGGCGGCAGACTCGCGCCGCAGAGCCCGAGCACCTCTTTCACGAGCGGGTCCGACTGATTCAGTCCGAGCACGCGAAACGGCGCCGCGACGAAAAACGGATTGCTCCACTGCTGCCTGAGCAGCCAACCCGACGCGAATTGCGATGCGGGATTGCGCAGCACGCCCACGTGCATGGCGTCGGCAAACGCCTGCCTGAACCACGGCAGGCGTCCGCCCGAGCGACAAAACTTGAAGACCGGCACGCGCCGCTGTTCGGCGGTGCGCTCGCACAGATTGCGCAGATACGTGTGCAGGGCCGGAAATTGCGCATCGGGCGCACGGCCGAAACGGTCGAGACTGAAGCGCCGGTCGTAGCCGGCCACGCCGCGCGCGTTCTCACGCAGAAACGGGCGGTATTCGTCGAAGTACGGCGTCGAGAGCGGCGGATGTCCCGAGGTCAGCGTGGGGCGCGACGCCGCGACGTCGGCGAGACTCAGTTCGGCCAGCACGTTGCTGAGCGGTTCGTAGAAGCCGGTCGCGCGCTCGAGTTCGCGCAAGCGCGACCAGACCCACGTTCCCGCGCTGCGCCAGCCCGTGTGCAGAAATACCGCCTGTTTCAGCCGGTTTTGTTGCGGCGTGGCGTCGTTGATCGATGAGTTCATCGTCGAATTCGTCGATGACGTAGCGGGCAATTCAGAAGGCAACTCGGGAGGCAACGACATGGGACTTCTCTTCCGGAAATCGAATGAAAGCGGCGGCGCATCGGCGCAGATGCAGAACCAACGCGGCAGAAGCCGCCACTTTACCTCGTACGGCAGTAGCGTCGATTAGAAACGCGATGACGACCGGTGCCGCGTGGGCAGCGACTCAACCGTACAGTACCGTCACTCATCCTCTTCCGACAAACCGGCGAGCAGGTCGTCCACCGCGCGATACACGCGCTCGACGATCTCCGGCCCCACCTTGCGTTCGAGTTCGCGATAGTGCGCCTCGAGGTCCTTCGAAATCACGCGCACGAGTTCGACGCTCGTATCGGTCAGCGACACGAGCACGCGGCGCTGATCTTCGGCAAAACGCTCCTTGGTAATGAGCTCCATGCTCTCCATGCGCGCGAGCACGCCGGCCATGCTCGGGCTCGAAATCGTGCAGATATCGGAGATATGGCGCGGCTCCATCGGACCATGCTCGTTGAGTGCGCGTATCACCCGCCATTGCTGTTCGGTCAGCCCATGCGCGGTGATCAGCGGACGAAAGCACTGCATCATTTTTTCGCGGGCGCGTAGCAGCAGCATGGGCAGATTGCGGTGCAAAACTCGGGTGGACGCAGCGGACATATTGACGAGGAATTGAGAGCGGTTCTCGAAGCTTAAGGGAAAACCCGCGATCAACCAACAGCCTATTGACCGTGCATCATATCAAGCACGATACTGCTAACATATTAGTGTTTTCGACGAACGGCCACCAGAACGTTCGTCGGGATTTCTTCCACGAGGCCGCGCATTCATGTTTGCCCTTGCCGATCATCTGCTGCATCCCGAAGGCGACGCGCTGCCTCGCGAGATGGACGCCCACGCCGCAGCCGCGCTGCTCGCGCGTGGTATCGCATGCCGCGCGCCGGTGGGCGGCGCCGTCTATGGCA
Source organism: Paraburkholderia sp. Ac-20342 (assembly GCF_017104985.1). Lineage (NCBI taxonomy): Bacteria > Pseudomonadati > Pseudomonadota > Betaproteobacteria > Burkholderiales > Burkholderiaceae > Paraburkholderia > Paraburkholderia sp. Ac-20342. The sequence continues at coordinate 32,410 of NZ_JAAGPQ010000068.1, forward strand.
CGCTGCTGAACGACCGCGCCGCGCTCGCGGCGCTCGGCGATGCGGTGAACGCCGCGCCTTACAAGGCGCCGCCCAAAGCGCCGGTGCTCTATCTGAAGCCGCGCAACACGTTCGCCTGCCATCGCGCGCGCGTCGTCGTGCCGGACGATGCGCCCGGCGTCGAAGTCGGCGCGTCGCTCGGCATCGTGATCGGCCGCACCGCGACGCGCGTGAGCGTCGCACACGCGGCGGACTATATCGCCGGCTACACATTGATCGGCGATCTGAGCGTGCCGCATACCAACGTGTACCGCCCGAACGTGCGCCTGCGCGCCCGCGACGGCTTCTGCGTGATCGGCCCAGCGCTCGTTGCCGCGCGCCACGTCGCAACGCCCGATGCGCTCGAGATCAGCGTGTCGCTCAACGATGCGAAGCCGCGGTTCACCGCGAACACTGCGTCGTCGCTACGCAACGTCGCGCAACTGCTCGCCGACATCACCGACTTCATGACGCTCGATGCGGGCGACGTCATCACGCTCGGCGTGCCCCACGGCTCGCCGGTCGCGCGCAGCGGCGACACGGCCACCTTGTCGATCGGCACGCTGCCGCCGCTCGTCGTCTCGTTCGTCGGCGCGCATCGTCACAACGGAGAACCGTCATGATGCGCGGCCGGGTTGCCTACGCGGGAGCGATTCACGAAGCCTATCCGCATGAACATGGCGTGCGTCTCGCCGACGGCCGCGTGCGCCGCGAAGACGAAGTGGTCTGGCTCGCGCCGATCGAAGTCGGCACGATCTTCGCGCTCGGCCTCAACTACGCCGAGCACGCGAAGGAATTGCAGTTCGGCAAGCAGGAAGAGCCACTCGTGTTTCTGAAGGGACCGGGCACGGTGCTCGGCCATCGCGGCGTCACGCGCCGTCCCGCCGACGTCGCGTTCATGCACTACGAGTGCGAACTCGCGGTCGTGATCGGCCAAACCGTGCGCAACGTCGAGCGTGAAAACGCCATGCAGCACGTGGCCGGCTACATGATCGCGAACGACTACGCGATTCGCGATTACCTCGAAAACTACTATCGCCCGAACCTGCGCGTGAAGAATCGCGACGGCGGCACCGTGCTCGGCCCCTGGTTCGTCGACGCGGCCGACATCGCCGACGTCAACCAGCTGGAACTGCGCACCTTCGTGAACGGCACGCGCCAGCAATGCGGCAACACGCGCGATCTCGTCACCGGCATCCCCGCACTGATCGAATATCTGAGCGGCTTCATGACGCTCGCGCCCGGCGACGTGATCCTGACCGGCACGCCCGAAGGCATCGTCAACGTCGACGTGGGCGATGAAGTCGTCTGCGAAATCGACGGCCTCGGCCGTCTCGTGAATACGATCGCATCCGACGCGGACTTCGGCCGCGCGTGATCCGCAGCGAACAGGAAAAGGACAACGCAATGACGATCGACCATCTGATCAACGGCGAAGCGTGCGCCTCGAACGAGTACTTCGAAACCGTCAATCCGGCCACCCAGGATGTGCTCGCCGAAGTCGCACGCGGCGGTGCGAAGGAAGTCGACGCGGCCGTGAGCGCCGCGAAGAACGCGTTCCCCGCGTGGGCCGCGAAGCCCGCCGCCGAGCGCGCGAAGCTGATCCGCAAGCTCGGCGAACTGATTACGCAGCACGTACCGGAAATTTCGGAAACCGAAACGAAGGACACCGGCCAGACGATCTCGCAAACGCGCAAGCAGCTCGTGCCGCGCGCCGCCGACAACTTCAGCTATTTCGCCGAGATGTGCACGCGCGTCGACGGCCATACGTACCCGACCGATTCGCATCTGAATTACACGCTGTTCCATCCGGTCGGCGTGTGCGCGCTGATCTCGCCGTGGAACGTGCCGTTCATGACGGCCACGTGGAAAGTCGCGCCCTGCCTCGCATTCGGCAACACGGCCGTGCTGAAGATGAGCGAACTGTCGCCGCTCACCGCGTCGATGCTCGGCCAGCTCGCGCTCGAAGCGGGCATTCCGAAAGGCGTGCTTAACGTCGTGCACGGCTTCGGCAAGGAAACGGGCGAACCGCTCGTCGCGCATCGCGACGTGCATGCGGTGTCGTTCACGGGTTCGACGGCAACGGGCAATCGCATCGTGCAAACCGCGGGCCTCAAGAAGTTCTCGATGGAACTCGGCGGCAAATCGCCGTTCGTGATCTTCGACGACGCCGACTTCGAGCGCGCGCTCGACGCCGCTGTATTCATGATCTTCTCGAACAATGGCGAGCGCTGCACGGCGGGCTCGCGCATTCTGGTGCAGCGCTCCATTTACGCGCGCTTTGCCGGGCGCTTCATCGAGCGTGCGAAGCGTCTGAGCGTGGGCGATCCGCTTGCCGACAGCACGATCGTCGGCCCGATGATCAGCCAGGGGCATCTCGCAAAAGTGCACAGCTATATCGAACTCGGCCCGAAGGAAGGCGCAACGCTCGCCTGCGGCGGGCTCGATACGCCCGCTCTGCCCGCCACACTGCGTCAAGGCAATTTCGTCATGCCAACCGTATTCGTCGACGTCGACAATCGCATGCGCATCGCGCAGGAAGAAATCTTCGGACCGGTCGCCTGCCTGATTCCGTTCGACGACGAAGCCGAGGCGATCCGTCTCGCCAACGATATTTCGTATGGCCTGTCGAGCTACATCTGGACCGAGAACACGGGCCGCGCGCTGCGCGTGGCCGCCGCCGTCGAAGCCGGCATGTGCTTCGTCAACAGTCAGAACGTGCGCGATCTGCGCCAGCCGTTCGGCGGCACGAAAGCCTCGGGCGTGGGCCGCGAAGGCGGTACCTGGAGCTACGAAGTGTTTCTCGAACCGAAGAACGTCTGCGTGTCGCTCGGCTCGCATCACATTCCGCGCTGGGGCGTTTGACCACGGCGGCATCCGCGCAGGCACACGCCGCGCGACGCCAGGCCGACAAAGGAGATCGCGATGGGCAAACTCGCGTTGGCAGCAAAAGTCACTCACGTACCGTCGTTGTATCTGTCCGAACTCGACGGTCCGCACAAGGGCTGCCGCCAGGCCGCCATCGACGGTCATCATGAGATCGGCCGGCGCTGCCGCGAACTCGGCGTCGATACGATCGTCGTCTTCGACGTGCACTGGCTCGTGAATAGCGAATACCACATCAATTGCGCGCCGCAATTCGAAGGGGTGTACACGAGCAACGAACTGCCGCACTTCATCAGAAACATGCCGTACGCCTACCCCGGCAATGCCGGGCTCGGCCATCTGATCGCGGACGTCGCCAACGAAATGGGCGTGAAAAGCCGCGCGCACAGCGAGACCACGCTCGAACTCGAATACGGCACGCTGGTGCCGATGCGCTATATGAATAGCGACCAGCACTTCAAGACCGTGTCGATAGCAGGCTGGTGCATGTGGCACGACCTCGCAACGAGCGCGCGTTTCGGTCTCGCGGTGCGCCGCGCGATCGAGGAGCGTTACGACGGCACGGTCGCGATTCTCGCGAGCGGTTCGCTCTCCCACCACTTCGCGAACAACGGCACGGCCGAACAATTCATGCACAAGGTATGGAGCCCGTTTCTCGAACAGATGGACCGCAGCGTCGTGCGTCTGTGGGAAACCGGCGACTGGAAGACGTTCTGCGACATGCTGCCGCTCTATAACGAAAAATGCTGGGGCGAAGGCGGCATGCACGACACCGCAATGCTGCTCGGCGCGCTCGGCTGGGATCGCTACGACGGCAAGGCCGAGGTCGTCACGCCGTATTTCGGCAGTTCGGGCACGGGGCAGATCAACGCGATCTTCCCGGTTACGCCGCTACCCGTCTGACACTCGCAAAGGAATCGCCATGCCCCATCTGACACTCGAATACAGCGCCAATCTCGCCGACGCACAACGCATCGGCCGGTTATGCAAAGACCTCGCGCAGTGCCTCGATGCGCAGCGCGAGAACGGCGAGCGCGTGTTTCCGCTCGGCGGCATTCGCGTGCGCGCGTTGCGCTGCGAGCAGTACTGCATCGCCGATGGCCGGCCCGACGCCGCGTTCCTGCACGCGAACCTGAAGATTGCCGCGGGCCGTTCGGAAGCGGTCAGGAAGGCGAGCGGCGATGCGCTCTTCGCGCGGATCAAGCAGCACTTCGCCACGGAGTTCGAACAGCACGGGCTCGCGTTGTCGCTCGAAATCAGCGAGTTCAGCGAAGCGGGCACCTGGAAGCATAACAATCTGCACGCGCGGTTGAAGGGTTAGGAGCGGAGTTAAAAGCGCGGGGTTAAACGCAAGAGCTAAAAGCAAAGAGCCGAGAATCTCACCATGCTAGACGAACAGACCATCCGCGATCTCGCGGCGCAACTCGATCGCGCGGAGAAGACCCGCACGCAATTGCGCCATTTTTCCGCGCAATATCCGCAGATGACCGTGCAGGACGGTTATGCGATCCAGCGCGAATGGGTCAGGCTCAAGCTCGCCGAGGGCCGCGTAATCAAGGGCAGAAAAATCGGCCTGACCTCGCGCGCGATGCAGCGCTCGTCGCAGATCGACGAACCCGACTATGCACCGCTGCTCGACAGCATGTTTATCGAAAACGGCCAGGACATTCGCGCGGACCGCTTCATCGCGCCGCGCGTCGAAGTGGAACTCGCGTTCGTGCTGAGCAAGCCGCTGAAAGGCCCCGGCGTCACACTATTCGACGTGCTCGACGCGACCGCTTACGTGAGCCCGGCCGTCGAGATCATCGACGCGCGCATCGAGCAGTTCGATCGCGAGACGCACGCACCGCGCAAGGTCTACGACACGATCTCCGACTTCGCCGCGAACGCGGGCATCGTGCTCGGCGGCCGGCCCGTGCGTCCGCTCGACGTCGATCTGCGCTGGGTCGGCGCGCTGCTTTATAAAAACGGTGCGGTCGAGGAAAGCGGACTCGCGGCAGCCGTGCTCAACCATCCGGCCACCGGCGTCGCCTGGCTCGCGAACAAGATTGCTCCGTATGACGAATCATTGAACGCGCACGACGTGATCCTGAGCGGCTCGTTCACGAGCCCGATTCCGGCGCGCGCCGGCGACACGTTTCACGTCGACTATGGCCCGCTCGGCGGCATCGGTTTGAATTTCATCTGAGAGCATCGACATGGTCCTGCCGAACAACCCCTTCAAACGCGCGCTCGCCGAAGGCAAGCCGCAATTCGGCCTGTGGGCCGCGCTCGCCGACGCGTACGTGACCGAATTGCTCGCCACCGCCGGCTTCGACTGGCTGCTAATCGACAACGAGCACGCGCCGAACGACGTGCGCAGCACACTGTCGCAATTGCAGGCGGTGGCCGCGTACCCGTCGCATCCGGTCGTGCGACCGGTGCGCAGCGACGCCGCGCTGATCAAGCAACTGCTCGACATCGGCGCGCAAACGCTGCTGCTGCCGATGATCGACACGACCGCGCAGGCACTCGACGCGGTCGCGGCCACGCGTTATCCGCCGCAGGGCATTCGCGGCGTCGGCAGCGCGCTCGCGCGAGCGTCGCGCTGGAATCGCGTGCCCGATTATCTGCACACCGCGGGCGAGGAATTGTGCGTGATCGTGCAGGCGGAAACCGTGCATAGCCTCGACAATCTAGCGGAAATCGCGCGTGTGGAGGGTGTCGACGGCGTCTTTTTCGGGCCATCGGATCTGAGCGCGTCGATGGGTCTACTCGGCAAGCCGGGCGACGCGCGCGTGCGCGACGCGATTCGCCACGGCATCGATACCGTGCGCGGCGCGGGCAAGGCAGCAGGCGTGCTCGCGCCCGACCCGGCGCTTGCCGCCGAATATCTCGCGGCCGGCGCGAGCTTCGTCGCAGTCGGCACCGATACGGGTCTGCTGAGCCGCGCGGCCGCGGATCTCGCGGCGTCGTATAGAAATGCGCCGGCTGTGGCGGCGGCGGTTAAGGGTGGGTATTGAACGGGATATTGCGCAGATACAGAGCGGCTACGGGTAGGCACCCAACGTGGACTTGAGCATGCATCGGGTATCCAAGGCGTTAATCCCGCCCCGGCCACGGCAACCCGCGCGCCGACCAGTCGAGCTCGACACCGATCACACACCGCCCGGCAGCAAGATGCTCGGCCAGCGTCACCGCGATACAGGGCCGTCCCCCGCACGCGAGCGATAGATACGGACTGCTCGTGATCTCCTCGCCCGGCATCAGCACCGCATTGCGGAAGTAGGGCCGATGGTCCCAGCGCGCATCGTACGGATTCGCGACCGGCTGCAGCGACGCCATGGCCTCGCTCCATGCCGGCCCGCGCACTTCGTGGCCGATCTGCCGGCCGGTCTCGTCGAGCACGAAGCAACTGATGCTGTGTTCGAGGCGCACGAGCGCCTCGAACGCGTCAGCCATCGCGGCGCCGGCGAGCAACGCATCGGCGGCGCGCCGCAGTTCGCGCCGGTACGGCTCCACCTCGGATTCGAACAACGCATGCTGATGCGCGCGCCCCTGCGCGATCACGTCGAATGCATCGTCGATCTGCCGGCGCACCGACTCGGGCGACGCAATCTCGCTCGCGGGCCGGCCAAGCAGATAGCCCTGCGCGAAATCGACGTTCGACTCGACCGCGAGAATCAGCTCGTCGGCGGTCTCGACGCCCTCCACGACGACGAGCATGCCCGCCTGATGCAGCAGCGACACGAGCGTCGGCAGGATCGGCTGCTGCGTATGCTGCATGGTCGCGCGGATCAGTTCGCCGTCGAGCTTGACGAGGTCAGGGCGAATCCTCAGCAGCCGGTCGAGATTCGATTGCCCCGCGCCGAAATCGTCGACGGCGATCAGAAAGCCGTGCCGCCGGTACAGCGCGGCCGCGCGCGACATATCGTCGACGCTGCCGCCGTGCGATTCGAGAATTTCGAGGATCACGCGCTCGGGTTCGAGCCCCGCGCCGCGCACGATCTTCGTCAACTGATCGGCGTAGCCGTCGGCGATGAAAGTGGCCGGCAGGATGTTCAGGAACAGCCATGCGCCGCCGGGCAACTGGCGGCATGCGTTGCCGAGGTGTACCGCATGGCTCGCGCGATCGAGCGCGCCTTCGTCGCTCGACGGTTTCGGCGCGAACATCACGACCGGCGGCACGAGCGTGCCGTCGTCCCGCTCGCCGCGCAACAGCGCCTCGAAGCCGACCTGCTTCTGATGCGAGAGGCTGTAGAGCGGCTGGAAGTGCGAGATCAGATGGAAGCCGTCCCAGCGATAGCGCGGCGCCTCGCCACTGCCTTGTTCGCTGCCCTGACTATCTTACGCACCATCCCGCGCGCCGTCCTGCGCCGAAAGCCCGCCGAACGTCGGCTGCCGTGCGTCGAGCGGCAGGGCACGTTCCGCGCAAACGCGGTTCCTGCCCGAATGCTTCGCACGCAGCAGCGCTTCGTCCGCGCGATCGAGCAGCACCATGAAGCTTTCGCCGCGCCGATATTCGGCAACGCCGAAGCTCGCGGTCAGAAGACCGTCCGGCCGCTCGATCGCGCCAATCGCGCCGCGCAGCCGCTCGGCCAGTTGCAGCGCGCCGGCGAGATCGGCGTCGAGCAGCACCGCGAACTCCTCGCCGCCGACGCGGCTCGCGCCGTCGCACGGCGTCACCTGCCCCATCAGCACCTGCCCGACCTCGTGCAGCGCCCGGTCGCCGACCGCATGGCCGAAGCGGTCGTTGAGCGACTTGAAGCTGTCGAGGTCGAGAAAGATCGCGCTGATGCGCGCGTCCGGCGCGAGCATCGCAAGCCGCTCCTCAGCGCGCTTGACGAACGCGCGGCGGTTTTGCAGGCCGGTCAGCGGATCGGTTGCGGCGAGCTGCGCCAGTTGGCTCTCGAGCAGAAAGTGATTGCGCCGGAACCGGTAGAAGCCGAAATGAAACACCGCCGCGGTCGGTGCGCCGACCGCGACGACCCATGCCCACACGGCCGCGTCGATGTCGCGCGGATGGCTCTTACCGAGCAGCAGTAGCGCGACGGCCACCGCATAGAACAATGCGCTGCCGGTGAAAAAATGCACGGGCGTCAGCCACAGCGGCGCCGCGCAGATCGGGATCACGACGAGCGCGGGCAACAGCCACATCAACGGATGCGCGACGCCACTGGCATTGAGCACGAGTCCGCCGATCAGCACCTGCATGTATACGACGCCGATCGCGCCGAATAGCCACGTCGACTTCGTGCCCGGGATCGCCAGCACCAGCAACGCGAGCACGAGCGCGCAAAGCAGCCGATAGCCGAGCGGCGCGACGGTGCCGCCCGCGAGATCGCGCGCCGCCACCATGCACAGGAACGCGATCACCGTGAAAGCCATCGTCACGGTGGACAGCGGCCGCTGATGTTCGAGCGAGCGCCGATGAAAGCGCTCGCGCAAACCGGGCTCAGGCTGGTGCTGCGTCGGGATGGCAGACATAGAACGGTATCGGACTGGGGTTCGGGTGACTCCGCCAACGGTTAACGGCAAACATCTTACAAATATTTATGGCTCACTTCACGGCGGCGCGCAGCGAGGTGACGATGCGGGCTCGTCCCGCGAGCGGCCGCTCCGCCTGCACTGCCTACATCTCCTACCCCACCTACGCCGCCATCACGCGGTTGCGCCCCGCCGCCTTCGCCGCATAGAACGCACGATCGGCGCGGCTCATCAGTTGCTCGAGCGATTCGCCGCGCCGGTGCTGGTCCACGCCGACGCTGAACGTATAGCGCAGGCCGCGCGGCAGCACACCCGGTGCGCTCGCCGCGAGCCGCGCGCGCAGCCGTTCGAGCAGCACGACCGCCTCGGCGACCGAAGTCGCCGGACACAGCACGCCGAACTCCTCGCCGCCGAGCCGCCCGAACACGTCGCCGACACGCAGCTCGCGCGCGACGAACGCCGAGAAATGACCGAGCACCTCGTCGCCGGCCGCATGACCGTGCGTATCGTTGACCGACTTGAACGAATCGATGTCGACGATCGCGAGCGCGACCGGCGAGCCGCTGCGCAGCGACGCGTTCAGCAGCGCGCCGCCGATCTGCAGGAACGCGCGGCGCGATAGCGCGCCGGTCAGGTCGTCGACGTTGGCGAGCCGTTCGAGCCGCTCGGCGAGGCGGTCGTGCGCGAGCATCACGACGCCGATCGACAGGAACGGCGGCGCGAGAACGCCGACCGCGAGAAACACGATATTGGACGGCGTGACCTGCATCAGATCGGTCTGCGCAATCAGGCCGAAGCCGTAGAGGATGCCGCGCGAGGCGTGCCCGGCGCCCAGCAGCAGCGCCACGGTCGCGATGAAGTAATAGCTGTAGCGCGGCCGGTGCTCGGGACGCCCGCCCATCATCAGCACGAACAGTTCCGCATAGAGCACCGCGTGATACACCGACACGACCGTCACGCGCGCGTTGAAATTCGGCGCGACGAAGGTCCAGTAGCCGATGGCGGCGAGCAGCGCCACGAGGCCCGCATAGGCGCACCACGGCCGCGTGTTCCGCCCCAGAAAACGCAACGCGCCTTCGAGCACGAGCAGCAGGGCGAGGGCAAGCAGTCCGTTGGCCGCGACGAAGGTCAGCCAGCGCGACGCGTGCCCCTGCGAGGCAAAGGCGAGCAGCGCGACGATCGCGCACACGTTTGCCACAATCCAGCAACCGACGCCCGGAATCGCCGCGCGCCATAACGAGCCGAGCACTGCCATTGCCATCGCGCCCGACAAGACCGTGACCAGCAGAATCGTAAGTGGATTGAGCATTGCAATCTGTTTGAATCGAACAACGTCGCAAAGCATTCGGCGTGCTTTGCGCTGGCCTCTTTGATCGGCTCGCGCCGATTATTTCCTGCAACTCGTACGGACGATTCATACATCGAGCCTCGAGGCGGCTGTTGGTCCGCGCCTGTCCGCTTTCATGTCGCCCCGCTCGCCCGACGAGCCTGCGGAAAAAAATTCCGCTACTGGCGCATCCCCATGCGCGTGGCCCTATTGTGCCTCATGCCTGTGACAGCGATCGTCGCGCGGCCTGCGCCGGCGCGGCAGACGTTGTTCCGGCGCGACCCCGATACCGCATCCGGCGCGCAATGCGAAGACGCGAAACAGGCCGTCATGGTCGGCCGATATGCCGAAGGCGAATCAGGCACCATGCGGCGTCCAGCGGGAGAAAACGTTTCAATAGAACGTCACAGGCAAAAATTACGCTGTTGCGTCGCCGCCAATCCAGGTCAATCAATGTACAAGCTGACGATTGGAAAGTAGCTAAAAGTCAGTGCCTTCAGTAAACTTCGTCCGAAGTGTGCCGGACAGACTAGACAGCGCGGTAAAAGAGACGTAAGGCACGCAATGCGCGAATTTCCGAAATGCCTTTCAACCTGCCCGACCGTTGTATCCGCTCATGCGGATTGAACGACGATCGCTTCCGGAAAACATGGTCCCAATTCTCGACTACCTGCTGCAACGCCAAATCTCGCCGCAGTGGCGCGGCATGCTGAGCGCGCTCGCCAGCGAGTTCGAAGCACAGATCGGGCACGACGAACTGCGCCAGTTGATGCATCGCGTCGGCAGCCGCTTCGCCGCCGCGCATCCGCTGCCCGAATGCGCGTCGACGGTCGAGCTGGAGCAGGCGCTGAATCTCTACTGGCACGAGATGGATTGGGGCTACGTCGAACTCGCCGACGAAGCCGAGGCGCTGCGCATCGTGCACTACTGCGCGCCGCTCCAGGCATTCGGCGACGCGGCGCTCGCCTGGACGCCGGCGTTTCTCGAAGGCGTCTACCAGACGTGGATGTGCGCGTTGGGCGCACAGGGCCTGTCGGTCGCGCAGACGAGCGCGTTCGGCGCGGACAGCGCGCTCGAGTTTCGCCTGGGCCGTCATCCGGCCTGATACGAACGTACGTGCTCGCAGCATCGGTGCTGAGGGGCGCCGGCGAGTACGGGAACACCGCCGCCGAGGCCGTGAGGCCGCGCATGCTAAAACTGCTATTACAAACAACGGCATCATGAGTTCATCGAGCGATATCGAAAAACTGTTCGAGCAGTTTGGCGGCGACGCCAACGCGTATCAGGAAATCAGCCGCGAGAACGATGCGCGCATCGCGCGCACACGCTGGCCGCTGCTCGTGACGCTGGATCTGACGCAACCGGCGATTCCGGAAATCGGACAGCCTCGCGAAGCGGCACCGCAGCAGCCCGTGGCCGCGCAGCGTCGCGATGCCACCCTGAAGGACGACACGGCGGTGACGCGCGCGAATGCGCCGCTCTTCGCCCGGCCGCATCGGCGCGACATTCCACCGGTGGCCGCGGCCGCCGGGAAGCCCGTCATGCCGAGCGACGCGTCGTGGCGCTTCGGCACGCAGGACGAGGCGCTGGCGCGGGCGGAAGCGGAAGGTGCGGGTGCTGGCGCGAGTGGTGCTGGTGCGGCGGGTGCGTCTGCGGCGGCTTCGGTTGCTGTGCCGGCCACGACCCCGGCGCCTGGGTTCGCTGCGGTTACGGCGGCCGCTGTTGCACCGGCTGGTGCTTCGGGAATCGCTTCATCAACCGCGCCGGTTTTCGCCGCCGCTCCGACGGCCGCCCAACCCACGGCGCCCATCCCGCCGGCCGCCACCGTAACACCGCCCCAACCCACTGCCGCGCCGATCCCGCCAGCACCAACGACACCCGCCTGGTACGCATCGGGAACCACCACCGCGTCGGCAGCACCGAGCGCACCGATCCCGCCCGCGATGCCAGCCATAACGCCAACTGCGATGCCGCACGCAAGCGCGTCGTCCGCGCCGCAGTTCCGGGCGCCAACTGCGCCGCAACCGATTCCGCCGGCACAATCCGCGCAATCCGTGCAATACCCGGCACAACCCGCACAGCCGGCCGCCCCCGCATGGGCGCACGCCACCGCACCGGCCCAAGCAACACAACCCACGCAACCCGCCCAACCCGCCTCGATCCTCGGCAAACTCTTCACCGCCCCGCAACAACCGGCGGTGGCCGCTCACGCGCCCCCGCCGCTGCAATCGGTATTCGACCGTCTGCGCGGCACGCCCGCGCAAGCCGCCGCGATACCGACACCAACGCCGGCACAAGCGCAAACACCGGCACAGACCCACGCAGCCAGCCCCGCCGCGCCCGGCGCCCGCCCCTCGTGGCTCAACAACGGTCCGCGTCGCTCATGAAAGTCATTGCGGTGGTGTCCGCCAAAGGCGGGGTCGGCAAGACCACCCTCGCCGCCAATCTCGCCTCGGTGCTCGCGAGCAGCGGCCGGCGCGTGATCGCGCTCGACCTCGACCCGCAGAACGCGCTGCGTCTGCACTTCGGCGTGCCGCTCGACAGCATCGACGGCCTCTCGCGCGCGACGCTCGCCGGCGACCCGTGGCAAACGGTAATGTTCGACGGCGTCGACGGCGTGACCGTGCTGCCCTACGGCGCCGTGCTCGAGGACGACCGCCGCCGCTTCGAGGCCTACATCGACCAGCATCCGCAGTGGCTTGCGCAGTCGCTGCAGAACCTGCGGCTCGACGCGTCCGACATCGTCATCGTCGACACGCCGCCCGGTTCGTCGGCCTACGTGCGCACCGCGCTCACCGCCGCCACCTTCGCGCTGAACACCGTGCTCGCCGATGCGGCCTCGTACGCGGCGATCCCGCAGATGGAACGGCTCATCGAAGCCTACGCGGCGCCGCGCGCGGAATTCGGCGGCGTCGGCTACGTGGTCAACCAGATCGACCAGTCGCGCCAGCTGACCAAGGACGTGCTCAAGGTGCTGCGCCAGATGCTCGGACCGCGCGTCTTCCCGGGCGTGATCCATCTCGACGAAGGCGTGGGCGAAGCGCTCGCGTGCGACACCACGCTGATTCACTACGACCCACTGAGCCAGGCCGCCGCGGACTTCCGTTCGTGCGGCACATGGCTCGCGGCGGCGGTCGACGCGATCGCCGCGCCAAGGAGCGTCGCATGAGCCGTCCCGCTGCCTCGCGGGAGCCCGAGGGCAGCGAGCCCTCGCGCTTCGCCCGCTTTATCGACGCGCGCTTCTGGAACAGCCGCATCGTCACGGGGCTCGTCACGCTGTTCGCGCTGTACATGCTGTACTTCGTGTTCACGGTGCCGCTCGGCTTCGCCCAGCAGCTCACCTTCGCGACCTGCTGCTTCCTGCTCGCGCTGCTGTTTCGCCGCCTGCCCGGCCGTTACGCGACGATGGTGATGATCATGCTGTCGCTGGTGGCCTCGGGCCGCTATATGTACTGGCGCCTCACCGAGACCACCTACTGGGAGCATCCGCTCGACGCCGCCTGGGGTCTGCTGCTCGTCACCGCCGAGGTCTATTCGACGCTCGTGCTGATGCTCGGCTATTTCCAGACCGCATGGCCGCTGCAGCGCAAGCCGCTGCCGCTGCCCGCCAACCGCGACGAATGGCCGAGCGTCGACGTCTTCATCCCGACCTACAACGAGCCGCTCGGCGTCGTGAAGCCGACCATCTACGCCGCGCTCGCGCTCGACTATCCGGTCGAGAAGCTGTCGATCCACGTGCTCGACGACGGCCGCCGCCCCGAGTTCAAGGCGTTCTGCGAGGAAGTCGGCGTGAACTGGACGATCCGCACGCACAACCGCCACGCGAAGGCCGGCAACATCAACGAGGCGCTCAAGATCACGAACGGCGAATACCTCGCGATCTTCGACTGCGATCACATTCCGACCCGCTCGTTCCTGCAGATCGGCCTCGGCTGGTTCCTGCGCGACAAGCTGATGTCGATGCTGCAGACGCCGCACCACTTCTTCTCCGCCGACCCGTTCGAGCGCAACCTCGGCACCTTCCGCAAGGTGCCGAACGAGGGCGAGCTGTTCTACGGCCTCGTGCAGGACGGCAACGATCTGTGGAACGCGACGTTCTTCTGCGGCTCGTGCGCGCTGCTGCGCCGCAGCATGGTCGAGGAGATCGGCGGCATCGCGGTCGAAACCGTCACCGAAGACGCGCACACGGCCTTGAAGCTGCACCGGCTCGGCTACACCACCGCCTATCTGGCGATTCCGCAGGCCGCCGGTCTCGCGACCGAAAGCCTGTCCGGCCACATCGGCCAGCGCATCCGCTGGGCGCGCGGCATGACGCAGATTTTCCGCATCGACAATCCGCTCACCGGCCGCGGGCTGAAGCTCGGCCAGCGGCTCTGCTATCTGAACGGCATGCTGCACTTCTTCTACGGCGTGCCGCGCCTCGTGTTCCTGACCGCGCCGCTGTCGTACCTGTTCTTCGGCGCGCACGTGATCGAGGCCGCCGCCAGCACGATCGCGATCTACGCGATGCCGCACATGATGCACGCGAGCATTACGAACTCGCGCATGCAGCGCCTGTTCCGCCATTCGTTCTGGGCCGAGGTGTACGAGTCGGTGCTCGCCTCGTACATCACCGCGCCGACGCTGCTCGCGCTCATCAACCCGAAGCTCGGCAAGTTCAACGTGACGGCCAAGGGCGGGCAGATCGAGAAGAACTACTTCGACTGGTCGATCTCGCGGCCGTATCTGTTCCTGCTGCTGCTGAACCTGCTCGGCTTCATCGCGGGCCTCGTGCATATCTATCTGAACTGGCACGTGCGCAGCATCGTCGAGACGACGCTGCTCAACCTCGCGTGGACCGGCTACAACATGCTGATTCTCGGCGCGAGCGTGGCCGCCGCGAGCGAGCGCCGGCAGATCCGCGCGGTGCACCGCGTCGCGATGAAGATGCCGGTCATGCTGAAGTTTTCGACCGGCCGCACGCTCGCCTGCGAAACGATCGACTACTCAGAAGGCGGCGTCGGCGTGGCGCTGCCCAACCGCATCGAGGTGCCGATGCACGAGCGCGTGACCGTGTCGCTCTTTCGCGGCGACGAGGAATACGCGTTTCCCGCCACCGTCAGCTTCAGCGAGGCGGGCCGCGTGGGGCTGCGCTTCTCGTCGCTGTCGCGCGAGCAGGAGTACGAGTTCGTCAAGACCACGTTCGCGCGCGCGGACGCGTGGACCGGCTGGGCCGAGGGCCGCGAGCAGGACACGCCGCTGCGCGGCCTGTCGCACGTGCTGCGCGTCGGCGCGCGCGGCATCGCGGGCCTGTTCGAGCATATCTACGACGACCTGCGCAGTTCGCTCAAAAGCCGTCCGGCGGACGTCAAAAAGCTAAAAACCAAAGACTGATCTATGGGCTACAGGATGGCGAAGGACAATCTCGAACGCCCGGCTCACGGGCGCGGCACCACTGGATCATCGCCCTCGCGCTGTTTCGCGCGCCGCGGCACGCGGCGGCTGGGATCGCGCTTCGCGTCGCCGCTGATGCGCGGCCTCGCCTGCTGGCTCGCCTTGCAGACCGCGCTCGCCGCGCCGCTCGCGGGATTCGCGCCGCTGGCCG